>JBPCND010000350.1:0-3257 GCA_051001655.1 Nocardioides sp.
GGTTGCTCCTGACCAGGGTTTGGTGCTCGGCCTCGGCCATGCGGCGGCAGAACGATGCGAAGTTGGTCAGGCCGTTCATTTGTGGTTCCCACTATTATTAATGTGTGCCATAATAACGGGGTGGAGATCAAGTTCACCCAGAGCGCCAGGAAGCACAAGATCGGCCGAGCGTCGGCGCTCCACGTGATCGACACGACAACAACGAGCCCACGATCAGCGAAACCCCGCAAGGTCCTCGGTACTGGTGAGAAGGCGCCGACGAGCGCGGCCGTGAACTGGAGATCGGTGCCGTCATCGGGAGCCGAGACGGTGTGCTGCTCGTGATCCACGTGATGCCCATCGATTTCAGGAGGAAGTGACATGACCAAGTACACCGACGCAGGTGACATCGACCTCGACACCGAGGTCGTGATCCTCAAGGACGGGACCCGGCTGACCGAGGAGGTCGCCGAGGAGCTCGGACGCGAGATGTCCGCCGAGGCGGCCCAGCGGCGGGGCCGTGGTCGGCCGTCGCTGACCGGGCGTAGTGCGAACACGCCCCACGTCTCGGCGCGCGTCGCTCCCGAGGTCCGTGACCGGCTGAAGGCCCGGGCCGAACGCGAGGGCAAGCCGGTCAGCGAGCTTGTCCGTGAAGCCATCGAGGCATTCGTCTCCTGAATCGTTGTACGTCGGAAGTGGTCGCGGAAAGGGTTGAGGCTGCTCACGGCGTAGCGCCCCTGCCAGCGTCGCGATGACACTCGCTGGTGCTCCAGCGGTCTCCTCCTCCTCGTCGACTTCCCACAACACGCCCCGCGACCCGCCGCGGGCCTTGACCGCGCGGTCACCGAGTCCGGAGTCGGCAGGATCACCGGCGGTTCCCTGAGGCGAAAGTCCATGAGTTCGTACCTGCGATCGACGCCCTCTTCGGGGGCAACCTGAACATCGAGGAAATGGCCCGGGCGCTCCTGTCCGCAATGCCACGGATCTCGCGGGCGGTTCGGTCACAGCCAATAGGTTTCTGGCACGTCTACAGGGATGGCAGGATCAAACGCATGTGGCCGTGACGACCAACGTGATCCGCTAGAAGCGGGCGCCTTGACCTGGCCATCGGCCCAGTCCGTTGCCTGAATCCGAGGTCAGGAGGGTCAGAATCCTAGTCTCAGTTCTAGTCTCAGTTGTCTTGATTCGGGGCCGTTCGAAGACGTTTCATGCTGTCGGATCCACGCTCAGCGGACCGAAAACCACACCACCGAACCCCCCTTCGCCGACTTGGAAAGCGTGCGATAGCCATGCCAGGCACGGTACGCGCACCGGACGATCCACGTCCGGATGCCCTAGGCGACGCAACATCAGGTGTCCCCCCGGAGAGGAACGCACGGACATGATCGCTCGGACCGGTGGTCAACGCCGAGGCGTGGGACGTCATCGAGCGGCTCTGGGACGAGATGCCTGACACCCCGGGTGTGCCCCGAGACGGCGACGCACGACCGTCTCTCGACGCCGTGCTCGACCGCGCCGCGATCGTGTGTCCGCCCTGCGTGAGGTCCTAGGCGGCCTCCCCGACGGGTCGCTGGCCGGCCATACCGGAGCGGTTGAAAGGCCAGGGTGGCCACGGCCGCAGCTATGTGTAAAGGCAGAACGGGTGCCCCGCAGGGTCGAGGAGGACCCGCACGTCGTTCTGCGGTTGGTGCTCGGGCAGATGTGCACCCAGTCTCACCGCGTGGGCCACGGCCGCTTCGAGGTCGGTGACCTCGAAGTCGAGGTGGACCATCATCTGCTGGCGCTCCGGGGCGGCCGGCCACACCGGGCGCACGTAGTCGGGGTTGTGCTGGATGGCGAGGTACGCCACGCCCTCGCCCAGGTCCAGCGCCGCACCCTCGGCGTCTTGCTTCCAGATGGGCCATCCGCGCAGTTCGGAGTAGAAGCGCGCGAGCACGTCGACATCCGGCGCGTCCAGCACGACACCCCACCAGTCCGAGCGAGACCAGCGATCCCCTCGATCCTCTGTCTGTGGGTTCTCCTGCACACGACGACGCTACCGCGGCGAGTGACCCGGTTGGGCGATTGTTGTGCCTCCTGCCGGACTGCTCGCGACATTCGCCAGCACGAAAGGCATGCTGAGACGGTGACTGAGCTAAGGACTGACCGTCTGGAGTTGCGCCGCTGGCGAGAGGACGACCTCGACGCGTATGCCCTCATCGTCGAAGACCGCGAGGTCGGCCGGCACCTCGGAGGACCTCAGGATCGTGTTACGGCGTGGCGGCAGATGGCGATCTTCATGGGGCACCGTGAGATGCGTGGGTGGACAAGCGCGCCCGTAGTGGAGCGAGCCACCGGTCGGCTGGTCGGGCGAGCGGGATTATGGCGGCCGGAAGGTTGGCCGGGCATCGAGATGGGGTGGATATTCGCCAGTGACGCGTGGGGCCGCGGGTACGCCACCGAAGTCGGCGTGGCGATGCGCGACCACGCGTTCGGCGAGCTTGGCATCCCGCACCTGATTTCGCTCATCGCCCCGGACAACACCGCCTCCATCCGCGTTGCCGTTAAGATCGGTTCGGCGCTCGAGGGGCAGCACGACCTCAACGGCTCGCCACACCTGATTTACGGCCAGGACGCTTCCCAGCCCATGCCACGGAGGCTTCCACCGCTTTGATGGAAGTCGATTGGGTCCCAGGTAGGTCGCGCACGCGACCAGCAACGCAGCGTCGAGACATTGGCAGCACACGACGGTGGCGCTCCGGCGTCTAGGCTCCTGCAGGTGACTCCGTTGTCCGCGACCCCACCCAGGCCCGCGGCAGCCTCTTCGCTGCTGAAAGACCTGCTCGGCGGCTCGGGCGCGCTCGACGAGGTCGCCCGGACGCGGATGAGCGTGCACTACGAGACCGGCCGCGTCGACGTACCCGTCCTTTGTCTGGCGCTGCCCGACGCCGTACGCCTCCCGAACTCCGTCCTGACCCCGGTGCTGCCCGCGGCCCCACTGTGGCTGGACGCAGGTGTCCTGCGCTCGCACGACGCGCACTGGCGGGTGGGGAGGTGGTGGCAGCCACCGCGCCCGGTCGGCCTCGTCCTGCCGGTGACCAGCCGCCTCGTGGACTTCAGACCGACGGCGTACGACGACGTCGACCCGCACGCCCTGTTCGGGGCCGGTGAGGGCCTCACCCCTCGCGGTGACGACCTGCTCGCCGCCGCGCTGGTGACCGCTCGCGCGACAGCCGACCCCCGGCTCGGCGGTTGGCGCGACGCGACGCGGGACGCTCTGCGGTCACGGTGCACGACGG
>JBPCND010000351.1:0-2982 GCA_051001655.1 Nocardioides sp.
CGTTCCGCGAGCACCCGTTCGGTGACCGGGTGCACGGGCCGAGTAGCCCGCTCCAGCCTCTTCCACAGGGACGACAACCTCAAGGGGTACTCCGGATCTCGGCACGACGTGGGGTCGCGGTGTCTGAGACAGCCGGCGTGACGACCGCGTCTGCGTCCCGGGGCGATTCGTCCGCTCCCGGGTCGCGCACAGCCCACACTGCATCGGATGATGGCATGAGCACGCCGGTCCGGTCCCCCGGACGGAGGGTGGTTCCCATCCGCGCCTCGACGGCCACTCTGAGCTTTGCTCCGGTCGGCGGATGGTCGTGCTCGACAACCACATCCTGATGCGGGCCCGACTGCCGTACCTGCACGACCCGGCCGGCGACGGCCAGCCCCGCGTCGACGGGTGCCAGTCCAAGTCGCTCCTTACGAACCAGGAGGATCGCAGGTCCCTCCACCTCCACATCTCTGGGGAGGGTGAAGGAACCCAGGCTCGAGTGGTGTGCACCCGACTCGACCCTGCCGGGCAGCTCGTTGAAGCCTCCCACCAGCCGGGCTACCGCCAGTGTTCTCGGTGCCACGTAGAGCGTCTCGACGTTGTCGAACTGCTCGATACGTCCCTCGACCAGCACGGCGACCCGGTCGGCCAGCCCGGCCTCGTCGAGGTCATGGGTCACGATCACGATCGTGGGGTCGAGGGCAGCGCGAACCTCTCCCAACAACTGGTGCATCGACGTCCGCAGGCTGGTGTCGAGGTCGCTGAACGGCTCGTCGAGGAGCATGACCCGGCGGCTGGCGGCAAGGGCCCGGGCCAGGGCCACCCGTTGTTCCTGGCCGCCGGAGAGCTGCCGTGGCCTGCGCCGGCCGAGGTCGCCCAGGTGGACCAGATCGAGGTACCGCTGTGCGGTAGCCCGGCTCAGCGAGCGGCTCCGACCGCGCAAGCGGTCCGCGAAGGCCACGTTGTCCAGCACACTCAGGTGCGGGAAGAGGTGCGGCTTCTGGAACATGACCGTCAGGTCGCGCCGTTCCGGTGGAACGTCCAGGACGCTGGTCCCGTCGAGCAGTACGTCGCCCGCCTCCGGCCGCTCCAAACCCGCCGCGACCCTGAGCAGGGTGGTCTTGCCCGACCCGGAGGGTCCGAGCACGGCGACCATCTGACCGTTCTGGACCTCGAGGTCGACGTCGGCAAGTGTCGGTTGGTCGGCACCCGGGTGGCGGTGAGTGATCGAGGACAGGCGCAAGGCCGCAGTCATGGGTGCGCAGCCGTTCCGCGGCGTGCGGCTGCGTAGGTGAAGACCGCCAATGCCACCAGGGGCGGCAGGCTGGCGGAGATGGCCAGCGTCGAGGTCAGCGCGTCGTTGCCGGATCCGGCTGCGGAGGAGCCGATCAGCATGGGCGCGGTGACGATCTGACCGCCGCCGATGAGCAGAGTAACGGCATAGTCGCTCCACCCGACCAGGAAGGCCAGTCCGGTGGCGGTCACGAGGCCGGTGGTGGCGGCCGGGAGCGTGACGCGGCGTCGGGCCTGGCGCGAGCTGGCTCCGAGGACCCGGGCTTGCTCCTCCAGTGCCGGGTCCAGGCCGAGGTAGGTGGCCCGCATGGTGAAGGTCGTGTAGGGCAGCGCGAACACGCTCAGGACGAGGACCACAGCGACTTCTCCCGGAATGCCGAGTCGCAGGATGACGACATCGAGACCCATCGCGACCGCGAACGGTGCCAGCACGACGGGCCCGAGCAGCACGACTGACGGGAGTGCGGGTCTGCGGAGCAGCCGCCAACCCAGCGCCCGTCCCGCCATCGCACCAAGAGGGGTCGCGATCAGCGCGACTGCCACTCCCAGGAGAGCGGACCGCATCAACGACCCAATCACCCCCGCGTCGAGCGCCTCCTGCCATCCGCGCAGCCCGAATTCCTGGGGCAGCCGCGAGGTGCCCGACCAGCGGGAGGCACCTGCCCACAGCAACAACGGGGTCAGGGGGATGACCAACCAGAGCACCAGCAGAGCCGGCATCACGGTGCGGCGCGGCTGATGCTTGGTACGCCGGCGCACGGGTGCTTGTATCCTCATCGGTCGGCTCCGAGCCGCCGCAGCAGCGGAAGGGTGCAGACGGCCGCGAGCAGGGCCAGCCCCGTCGCGACCACGGCGGTTGCCGCGGCCTGGGGTCGTGAAGTGACGTCGATGTCGGTGAAGAGCCGGTAGGCCATCACCGGGAGGGGCTCGGGGTAGGCGCGTCCGAGCAGTCGGGCGACCTCGTAAGTGCCGAGGGAGTAGACAAAGACGATCAACGAGGACGACGCGAGGGCGGGCGCGGCCAGGGGCAGCAGGACACGTCGCCATTGCGCTCGGGGAGCTGCGCCGAGGACCGCGGCGACCTCACGCAGGTCCGCGTAGTGTCGCCCGACGGATGCGAAGACAACGAGGGCCACGAACGCGGACTCCTTCCACGCCAGCTCGAACACGGTGGCCCAAGGCCAGCGTCCGCCCACCAGCTCGGGCCAGGCAGCTGCCGGGATTCCTAGCCAACGCTGGGCAAGGCCGATATCGGAGAGCAGCAGCCCGGTCGCGGTCGCGCCGACGAGATGGGGCACGGTCACCACCGCGGCCGAAGCACCGATCAGCAGACGCCCGGTGCGCCCCGTTTGCAGGGCGAGCGTGGCGATGGTCAGACCCATGGCGGCGGCGAGCAGGGTGGCGCCGGCAGCCGTGAGCAGGGACTCCTTCGTCGCGGCGCGCAGGTCACCAGACAGGGATGTGAAGCCGGCGGCGCTCAGACGCGGTTGCCCCACGAGCGGCAGCAGTCCAAGGCTCGTGGCAACGACAGCAGCGAGCGCTGTGCCGGTGACCGCCAAGATGAGGAGCATCGCTGGTGCCACGAGTCGAGCGCCACCACCCGACGCCGCTCGGCCGACGTCACGCCTCGAATGGCTGGTCAGGAGTGCGCTCACGAACCGGAGCCGAGCACGGCTCTGCGCCAGCCCTCGTCGAGCGGGTGCACCC
>JBPCND010000352.1:0-19238 GCA_051001655.1 Nocardioides sp.
CGCGGGGACCTGCCCCAGGGCGGCGAACAGGACCCCGAAACCGAGCCCCGCCAGGATGCCGTCGACGAGTCCCCCCGCCGTGGAGTCCCCGCCCCGGGCAGAGGCCGGGTCGGTCCGCGCGAGGTCATCCTCAGCCACGCTGGCAACCAGCCAGATTCCCGGCAGGGCCGCCAGGATGCCCAGCCACACGAGGGCCGAGGGCCGTTCGCCGCCCCAGGTCCCCACAGCCATGGGTACGACGGCCGCACCGACCGCCGAGACCGGAGCCACCACGCTCATCCGGCCCGAGGCGAACCCTCGGTAGAGGAACCCTGTGCCGACACCACTTCCGACCCCTGCCACCACGGACCAGACAAAATGTCGCGGTTCGGGGGAGCCGACGACCATGAGGGCGATCGTTGCTGTGCAGATGGTGGAGGACAGCTGACCGACCACGGCAACCGCCCACGCCGACGCCCGCCGGGACACGAGGCCACCGACGAAGTCGGAGAGTCCGTAGGCCACCGCCGAGACCAGCGCGAGCAGGATCGCCATGTCAGAGGGCGAGGGCCCCGGCGAACCACACGGTGGCCGCGAGCAGCGCGGCCGCCAGCTCGATGAGCACCGAAAGCCCGACGGCCTTGAGCGCATGCTTCGTGGACGACCAGGCCAGGTCGCGACCGAGCCGCCGGCTCTCGGCGAGATACACACCGGCCACGAATCCGACGAAGAGTCCCAGGACCGGGACCACGAAGAAGCCGACCAGGCCCAGGACAGCCCCGGCCCAGAGCGTCCGGTGGGGGACGCCGGCCGTCTTGAGCCGGCGGCCGGGCACGGCGTACTTCACGAGGGTGCCGAGGACGAGGAACGTGGTTGCCACCGCGAACACCAGCCACGCCGAGCGTGAGCCCACCTCGAGTGTCCAGACCAGGATGGCGCCCAGGATCAGCACGGACCCGGGCAGCACGGGGACGATGATGCCCGCAAGGCCGATCACGACCGCCACGCCCACGAGGAAGTCGGTCAGGTCCACGGGACAAGCCTGTCATGACGTGCCCGGAGGAGCTCGCGTGGCCCGCCGTACCCGCGCTCCACGCGCCCGGACGCGCGAGAGCCCCGGCACGGCCGGGGCTCTCGAGGGACGGTGTCGCTGGTCGGGGTGTGGTCAGGCCGCGCCGTCGGCAGATGTCGCAGGGGTCGCGGCCAGCTTGTTGGTCTCGTCCTGCACGGCGACGGCGATCTCCCGGAGCTTGTCACCGTGCTCTCGGGCGTGGTGGGCGCAGAAGAGCAGCTCTCCGCCACCGGCGAGCTCCACGCGGAGGTAGGCCTGCGCACCACAGCGGTCACAGCGGTCAACAGCGGTGAGCGGCGTGCTTGGGGCAATTGCAGTGGTCACTTCGGCCCTCATTCCTTCCATGGTGTCCTGCTCAACGTAGCGCGAGGCCCCAATGGCCCCCGGCTGCGTCTCACTGACACAACGTCCCGTCCCGCCTGACACTTCCCGCTGCGGCACGTTCCTGGTCACTTTCTCTAGTCTCGGCCGGGTGACCTGCCCCACAACGTCGCTTCAGTGGTCGTTCGTCCTCCAGTCTGACGTGGCTTGGAACCTGACGGTTGCCATTCCGAGAATTGTTGAAACCTTTGTTGTCGCATCGTGACCGGACCGTGAGGTGGACCGACCCGATGACAACATCGTCACCTGCGGCGTCCGGAATCCACCGCAGGCGTGGCGCAACGAGGTCCCTGGCGTGTCGCCGACTAGATTGGCAGGCACAGGTTCCGCCGTACCCAAACAGGAGTCCCGTGCCTACCCGCACCGCCGGAGGGTCAGCCATCGACAGCTCGTACAACGCCCGCCACCTGCTGGTCCTGGAGGGCCTCGAGGCTGTCCGCAAGCGGCCGGGCATGTACATCGGCTCCACCGACACCCGGGGCCTCATGCACTGCGTGTGGGAGATCATCGACAACTCGGTGGACGAGGCGCTGGCGGGGGTCTGCACGCACATCGACGTCACGTTGCACCGGGACGGCTCGGCCGAAGTCCACGACAACGGTCGCGGCATCCCCGTCGACAAGGAGCCCAAGACCGGCCTCTCGGGTGTCGAGGTGGTCTTCACCAAGCTGCACGCGGGGGGCAAGTTCGGCGGTGGTTCCTACGTCGCCACCGGTGGCCTGCACGGGGTGGGGTCGTCGGTCGTCAACGCGTTGTCCGCCAGGCTCGACGTCGAGGTGGATCGGAGCCCCGCCACCCAGTCCATGTCCTTCCAGCGTGGCGTCCCCGGGGTCTTTGGGGCGGCAGCCGACCCGGCGAGCGGGTTCACCCCACAGTCGGGAATGCACAAGGGCGGTCGCGTCAAGAAGGGCGTCACGGGCACGCGGGTCCGGTTCTGGCCGGATCGGCAGGTCTTCACGAAGGACGCCGCGTTCGCCTTCGACGAGCTGGCGACCCGTGCACGTCAGACCTCCTTCATCGTGCCTGGCCTGGAGCTGGTGATCCGCGACCTGCGCGGTGACGGACCCGTCGAGGAGCGGTTCCGTCACGACGGCGGCATCGGTGAGTTCTGCAGCTACCTGGCCTCCGACGAACCGGTCACCGACGTCCTCCGGCTCGCAGGGCACGAGACGTTCACCGAGACGGTGCCGGTCCTCGACGAGAAGGGGCACATGACCCCACAGGACGTCGAGCGCGACCTGATCGTCGACGTGGCAGTCCGGTGGGGCGTCGGCTACGAGACCGAGATGCGCTCGTTCGTGAATGTGATCGCAACCCCCAAGGGCGGCACCCATGTGGCCGGCTTCGAGCAGGCGGTCACCAAGACGTTCAACGAGATGCTCCGGTCCACCAAGCAGCTCAGGGCCGCCGAGAGCAACGTGGTGAAGGACGATGTACTCGAAGGCCTCACCTCAGTGGTGACCGTGCGGCTGGCGGAGCCGCAGTTCGAGGGTCAGACCAAGGAGGTGCTCGGCACACCCGCGGCGAGCAACATCGTCCGGAGGGTCGTGTCCGCGGAGCTCAGGAAGTTCCTCAACTCCACCAAGCGTGCCGAGCGGGCCCAGGCGAAGGTGGTGCTGGAGAAGGTCGCCAACGCCTCCCGGACGCGGCTCGCGGCTCGACAGCATCGCGAGACCCAGAGACGTAAGAACGCTCTCGAGTCCAGTGCTCTTCCCTCGAAGCTCGCCGACTGCCGCTCCAACGACATGGACCGCAGCGAGCTGTTCATCGTGGAAGGCGACTCTGCTCTCGGCACGGCGAAGCTGGCCCGCAACTCCGAGTTCCAGGCGCTGCTGCCGATTCGCGGCAAGATCCTGAACGTCCAGAAGGCATCGGTCGGGGACATGCTGAAGAACGCGGAGTGCGCCTCGATCATCCAGGTGGTCGGAGCGGGTTCCGGGCGTACGTTCGACATCGACTCGCGCCGCTACGGGCGGATCATCTTCATGGCAGATGCCGACTCCGACGGAGCTCACATCCGGTGTCTGCTGGCCACGCTGTTCTTCAAGTACATGCCCGGCCTGATCGCCGAGGGGCGCGTCTACAGCGCGGTGCCTCCGTTGCACCGCATCGAGCTGTCCAACCCGAAGAAGGGCATGGACAAGTACGTCTACACCTACTCCGATGTCGAGCTGCAACGCAGGCTGGCCGAGCTGACGAAGAAGGCGGTGCGCTGGAAGGACCCGATCCAGCGCTACAAGGGGCTCGGCGAGATGGACGCCGACCAGCTCGCGGTAACGACGATGGACCCTGGGCACCGGACGCTGCGCAGGATCACCGCAGACGACGCCGAAGCGGCCGCCCAGGTCTTCGAGCTGCTGATGGGGTCCGAGGTAGCCCCGCGCAAGGAGTTCATCGTTGCCAACGGAGGACAGCTGACCGAAGAGGACCTGGACTTCTAGGTCGACGGACAGGGCCGCGAGTCCGGCCGTCCATCTCGGTGGTGACGGGGACGGTCCTCCGCGGTTGTCATGTCTGCCCTGTCTCCCGTCGTCGACACCGGTCTGCTCGTCCCTCAGCCAACCATCTGTGGCTTCGAGGCCGGAGAGATCGCTCTCGGTCTCGCGCTGAGCTTCGCCGTGCTGTCGATGAGCACGGCCATAGGCCTGGGTTTCCTTCTGCTGGTGGCGGGCGGCCCGTTCGCCGACGCGATGGCGCTCTTCTACGGTGCAGCGGTGTGCGCCCAGCTCAAGGCCTGCCGCGCCGGCGTCCTCGATCCGGTGTATCCCGACCCGGTCGGCCCGGTCGCACCCAGGTGTCGGACCGGTAGCACGTTAACGGATCGGAATGCACTCAGACGGTCGGCTCGAGCAGGCCGGTGTCGACGTCGTACAGGAACCCACCGAGCGCGACGGTCCCAGGGATCAACGGGTGACTTCGGATCCGGGCGACGTCTTCGTCGAGAGCGGCTCGCTGGTCGGCGATGACGCCGAAGCTCTGCCAAGACGCGTCCTGTCCGGCGGAGGCGCCCACCCGCTCCCTGAGCTCCTCGAGGGTGGCCGTGGCCATCGCACATCTGGTGTGTGGACACCAGGATCCGGCGCACGTTGAGCAGGTGCACGCCGAGGATCAGGGCTTCGAGGGCGGCATGGGTGACCCGGCCCCCAGGGTTGCGGAAGATCTTGGCGTCGCCGGGAGCGAGGCCGACCATGCCCAACGGGTCGATGCGAGAGTCCATGCACGTGACCACTGCGACTCCGGCCCGCGCCACCCCGTCGAAGCCGCTGAACGCGAAGGTTTCGGCGAACTCACGGTTGGCCGACAACAGGTCCTCGAACATGTCCCTCACGCCCGGCAACCTACTCGACCTCGTCGGCTCCGTGCCGGGTCGGGGCTTTGCGGAACACCCAGAGCGAGAGCACCCCTGCGACCACCGCGCAGACCGCGGCTCCGACGAACACGGTCTGCAGCTGCGCGAGTCCGGCCTCCTTGAGCAGGAGGGTGTACGCCGAGCACTGGGTGCTGGTCTCGCAGACGTCGCGCGGAGACGGCAGCTCCGTCTGCACCGCGTAGTAGCGGCGCAGGCCGATCGTCGTCAGGGCGCTGATCCCCACCAGCATGCCGACCATCCGGGCGACGACCAGGAGCGCACTGGTCACGCCGTGAACCGCATCGTCGGTGGCGGCGAGCAGGGCCGCGTTGACCGGGGCCAGCGCGAGCCCGAATCCGAGCCCGGTCATCGCCAGAGGGACGGTCGCAGCAGCGTTCTCGAGGCTCGTCATGTCCCAGCCGGCCATCCAGGTGAAGCCGAGCGCGGCGAGTGCCATCCCAAGAGCCGTGACCGGGCCGGGGGAGAGCCACCGGACGAGGTATCCGCCGAGCAGTGCGCCGAGCGGCAGGGCGAGGAGCAGCCTGACCAGCACCAGGGCCGCCTGCAGCTGGGAGTCGGGGAACACGGTGACCCGAGCGAAGATCGGGATGTCCACCAGGGCGGCGATGAGGGCGGCACCGATGAAGAAGCTGACCAGGAGCGCACCCCACGCAGGGGTGGCGCGCAACGCCCCGTGCGGGACGAGGGGATGGTCACTGACCCGGTTGCGGGCGGCGAACCCGACGGCTGCGGCTGCTGAGCCGAGCAACAGCCAGGGCCCGGCAGGGGAGAACACCGACACCTGGGGGTCCGCGGTGGCGAAGGAGAGGATCACCCCACCCAGCGCGAGCGCCAGCAGGAACGCGCCGAACAGGTCGGTCCGGCGCGCCAGGTCCCGCCATCCTCGTACGTCGACGACAGGACGCCGGGCGGTCAGACCGCGCCCGACCAGGGCGAGGACCAGCAGCACCAGAGCGATCGCCAGCGGGGAGGCCCACCGGCTCTCGTCGACCACCGGGACGAAGGCCAGCCCGAGGCTCACGTCACCGGCCAGGGAGCTTGGTTCGAGCATCACCAGCGCGAGCACGGCCGAGGCCATGACCGCCAGCGTCAGGCCGAGCCAGTCGAACCGGTGAGGGGTCACGGACCCGGCGACACGCCGCGGGAGCTGCCACCTGGGTGACCCCTCGGCGGGGAGGAGGAGAAGCAGAAGGGCGAGGAGGACGGCGACCACGAGGTTGACGGCGAAGATCGTCTGCCAGGGAGCGACCGCGAGCACCAGGGCGCCGTACAACGGTCCGATCACCGAGCCGAGCTCCTGGACCGCGCCCACGAATCCGAGGGGGACGCCGCGCTGAGCCACGGGGTACAGGTCGGCCACCAGGGCGAGCGTGGCGGGAACGAGCCCGCCTCCGCCGATCCCCTGCAGGAACCGCCCGAGCACCATGCTGACCAGGTCATAGGCCGCCGCGGTGACCAGCGAGCCGAGGGCGAAGACGACCAGCGACCCCACCAGGACCGGCAGCCGCCCCCGGAGGTCCGCGATCCGGCCGATCAGCGGCAGGACGGCGACGTAGCCGAGCAGGAAGCCGGAGACGATCGGGGCGGCCCGCTGCAGCTCGTCGATCGCGAGTCCTGCGCCAGCCATCATGTCTGGCAGGGCGAGCACCACCACATAGGTGTCCGCAGCCGCGAACCCCACCGCGACCGCGGCGACGGCGAGCAACGCGCGGGCGCCCGGTGCCGGGCGGCCGGCCGTCCCGCGGGACGAGCCGTCCTCGACGTTCACGGGGCCAAGATGTCCGTCTCGACGCCGTAGTCGGCGAGGTCGATGGTGGAGGTGACCGCGTCGGCATCGGGGTAAAACGGGCCCGTGAGCACGACCTGCATGAGCCGGTCCTCGGCACCGACCGTGAAGGTCGCGTCGAACTCACCCTGCGGGTCCGCGCTCGGGATGATCCCCACGACCCTGTCGCCGGCGAGCACTCCGGTGTAGGTCGCCAGCACGTCCGCACCGTCCCTGACCTGGTCTCCGGCCGTGATCTCCTCGGCCGAGGTCAGCAACGAGGAGAGGCCGTCCTCGGTCGACATCAGGACCGCCGGGTCGGGGGCGGAGTAGTCGGCCGGGTCGATCTCGGCGAACTTCGTCGTGAACGGCAGGATCGCGAACACCTTGCCGTCCGCGGCAATCACGGCTGCGTCGGCGGTGACGCCGCCGACGGCGACCCTGATGCTGCCGTCGAAGGCCGGGTCGTGCGTGGCGGTCCCGTCGGCACTGAGCAGCCCGTCGACCCCCTGGGGGAGATCGCCCACCTCGAGCCTCAGACGCACTCCCGAGGTCTCGTCGAGAGCGGTCTTCGCCGCGGCGAGGACCTGCTCGGGCGACGAATCGGCCTCGGCGCCGTCGCTGCATCCTGCGACCAGCACGGGACCGCTGAGTGCAAGGGTGGCCAGGACAACGCGGAACGCCCTGGCTGATCTCGGCCGGCGGAACGTCATGGCGTCAGCCTGACATGCCGGCGAAAGCGGAGAAGTCGTGGACGGCCGCGGGAGCGTCACGCCAGGTCCAGCAGGGTGCCCACAGGTCCTGCCACCGCCTGGATCGGCTGTGACCCCGACACACCGGAACCGTCGCGCCGGCCGGTGGCCGCAGGCAGGTCGATCTCTGCTCCGCTCGCTGCGGCCGCGTGCACCGGCCCACGACCGGCCCAGGCGAAGACCAGGGTGTCCTCGCCCTTGAGGAACCGGTGGCAGCGGACACCGCCGGTGCCCCGTCCCTTGGCTGGGTACTCCACGAACGGCGTCACCTTGACCGACCCCGGCTCGGTGCCCGGGAGCGCCGAGCTCGCACCCGATGCAGTCACGAGTACGGCGTCGTCGTGGGTCATCAAGGCTCCGAACCACACGACCTGCTCGCCGGCCGTCAGCCGGATCCCGGCGATACCACCTCCGGACCGACCCTGGGGTCGGACCGCGTCGGCCGGGAAGTGCAGCAGCTGGGCGTCGCTGCTGACGAAGCAGAGCTCCTCGCGGCCTGTGCGCAGTGCCGTGGCGCCGACGACCTCGTCACCCTCGGAGAGCCGGATCAGCTCCCAGGCATCCCGGTTGGCGAGCGTCTCAGGGTTGACCCGCTTGACCACACCCTGGCGGGTGCCGAGGGCCAGCCCGGCTCCCACCTCGGTCAGCGGGCAGAGGGTGAGCGCTCGTTCGCCCTGCTCGAGGGGGAGGAACTCGGTGATCGGAGCTCCGCCCTGTAGGTGAGGCGCATTGGCCGTCGCCGGCAACATCGGCAGGTCAAGGACGTCGAGCTTGACCAGGCGGCCCCGGCTGGTCAGCACCCCCACCTGGCCGCGCGCGGTGGCGCGCACCGCGGCAACCAGCACGTCGTGCTTGGCCCGGTCGCCGCCGGAGCCGGGACCGTCCGTGCCGATCGTCCGGGCCAGCAACCCCGACGAGGACACGTACACGAAGCAGGGGTCGTCGGCGACCTCGAGCGGGACGGCCGCGGTGATGCTCTGGCCTGCGGAGGCGAGGAGCACCGTGCGCCGCGGGGTGCCGTAGGTCTTCGCGACCGCGGCGAGCTCGTCGGAGACGACCCTGCGCAGGCGCCCTTCGTCGGCCAGGATCTCCTCGAGATCGGCGATCGCCTGCTCCAGCCCCGCCCGCTCGGTCTCGAGCTCGAGCCGGGAGTACTTCGTCAGCCGTCGCAACGGCATGTCCAGGATGTAGGTCGCCTGGACCTCACTGAGGTCGAACACGCTCATCAGCCGGTCCTTCGCCTCGACGGAGTTCTCACTGGACCGGATCACCGCGATGACCTCGTCGATGTCGACGATGGCGACGAGCAGACCCTGGACGAGGTGTAGCCGGTCGGTCGCCCTGTCGCGGCGGAAGACCGAGCGGCGGCGTACGACGTCGTAGCGATGTCCCAGGAAGACCTCGAGCATCTCCTTGAGCCCGAGGGTCTGGGGCTGTCCGTCGACGAGCGCCACGGCGTTGATGCCGAACGAGTCTTCCATCGGGGTCTGCTTGTAGAGCTGCTCGAGCAGCGCCTCGGGATGGAACCCGTTCTTGACCTCGACGACCAGGCGCAGGCCGTTGTGCCGGTCGGTGAGGTCCTTGACGTCGGAGATGCCCTGGATCTTCTTGTCCTGGACCAGCGTCTTGATGCGCTCGATCACTCTCTCGGGGCCGACGCCATAGGGCAGCTCGGTCACGACGATGCCCTTGCGGCGTGGGGTCACGCTCTCCACGCGCGCCGTCGCACGCATGCGGAAGGAACCTCTTCCGCACTCGTAGGCCTCCCGGATGCCTTCCAGTCCCACTATCTTGCCGCCCGTGGGCAGGTCCGGACCCGGCACGAACCGCATCAGGTCGTCCAGGGGGGCCTCCGGGTGGGTGACAAGGTGGCGCAGAGCCTGGACGACCTCGACCAGGTTGTGGGGGGCCATGTTGGTGGCCATCCCGACGGCGATGCCCGACGCGCCGTTCACGACCAGGTTCGGCAGTGCCGCGGGGAGCACCGAAGGTTCGAGCTCCCGACTGTCGTAGTTCGGTTTGAAGTCGACGGTCTCCTCATCGATCGAGCCGGTCATCGCCAGGGCGGGGGCGGCCATCCGGCACTCGGTGTAGCGCATCGCTGCCGGAGAGTCGTCGGGAGAGCCGAAGTTCCCGTGCCCGTCGACCAGCGGCACCCGCAGGGACCAGGACTGCACCATGCGAACCAGGGCGTCGTAGATCGCGCCGTCTCCGTGCGGGTGCAGTCGGCCCATCACCTCGCCGACGACGCGGGCGCTCTTGACATGGCCGCGCTCTGGCCGCAGGCCCATGTCGGCCATGGTGTAGAGAATCCTGCGCTGGACCGGTTTGAGGCCGTCGCGGGCGTCCGGGAGGGCCCGGCTGTAGATCACCGAGTAGGCGTACTCCAAGAAGCTGGACCGCATCTCGTCGCCGACATCGACATCGACGATGTGCTCCTCGAAGTCGTCCGGAGGGACGGTGGATCTGGGGACGCGTGCCATGGAGCCATTCTCACCTCCTGCGGGCGTCGTCGACGCCGGGCACGCCGCCGTAGCCTCCCGGATCAACCCGACGCTCTGGTGCCGGAGACGATAGGTTCCCCGAATGTGAGCACCCCTGCGGCCCCGTCCGGCACCGTCAGCGCAGACCCGACGTATCCCCGGCACTGGGAGGCCGACGTCCTGCTGCGGGACGGTCAGGCGGCCCATCTCCGTCCGATCAGAGGCGACGACCAGGAGCTCCTGGTGGAGTTCTACGAGCAGGTCTCCGCCGAGTCGAAGTACCTCCGCTTCTTCGCGCCGATGCCGCGGCTCTCGGAGAAGGACGTGGAGCGGTTCACCCATGTCGACCATCACGACCGGGTCGCCTTCGTGCTCACCGTTGCCCAGAAGGTCATCGCGGTGGCCCGCTTCGACAAGATCCTTCCGTCTCCTGGTCCGGTCCAGGCCGAGGTGGCCTTCCTCGTCCAGGACGCTCACCAGGGCCGCGGGATCGCGCAGCTGATGCTGGAGCACCTCGCCCAGGCCGGGCGCGAACGCGGAGTGCAGAGGTTCGTCGCCGAGACGTTGCCGGAGAACGTCCGGATGAGCCAGATCTTCCGTGAGGCGGGCTACCGGGTCGTCCGTGGCTTCGCTGACGGCGTCGTGAAGTTCGAGTTCGCCATCGACGCCACAGACACGTCGGTGGGTGTGATGCAGGCCCGCGAGCATCGCGCAGAGGCTGCGTCGATCGAGCGGTTCTTCGACGCGCGAGCCGTGGCGGTCATCGGGGCGTCCCGTCGACAGGACACGATCGGCCAGACACTCGTCCGCAACCTCGTGCTCGGTGACTTCCAGGGCCGGGTCTACGTCGTGAACCCGGCGGCCGAGTCGGTGGCGGGGATGCCTGCCTACGCCTCGGTGGGAGACATCCCGGACACGGTCGACATCGCCCTCGTCGCGGTGCCCTCCGAGGCCGTCCAGGACGTCGTGCTGGACTGTGCCGCCAAGGGCGTGCACGGGCTCATCGTGGTCTCGTCCGGCTTCGCAGAGACGGGGGAGGAGGGCCGGCGTCGACAGCGTCGGCTGGTCGGGCTCGCGCGAAGCTACGGACTCCGTCTGATCGGACCGAACTGTCTGGGCATCGTCAACACGGCCGCGGACCATTCCCTCAACGCCTCCCTGGCGCCGGTCATGCCGCCCCGGGGGCGAGCCGGGTTCTTCTGTCAGTCGGGTGCCCTCGGCGTCGCGATCCTGGAGAAGGTGAGCCGCCGGGGCCTCGGCCTGTCGAGCTTCGTCAGCGCCGGCAACCGCGCAGATGTCTCGGGGAACGACCTGCTGCAGTTCTGGGAGGAGGACGACGCCACCGAGGTCGTGTTGCTCTATCTCGAGTCCATCGGCAACCCGCGCAAGTTCAGCCGGATCGCCCGGCGGGTCTCCCGCCGCAAACCAGTGATCGCGGTTCGGTCCGGCCGCACCCTGCAGGGCGTGCCGATGGGCCATGCCGTCCGCTCGACCGCCGCACCCCCGGCCGCCGTCGACGCGATGTTCCGGCAGGCCGGCGTGATCCAGGTCGACAACCTCGACGAGCTGTTCGACGTGGCCCAGCTCGTCGCTCACCAACCGTTGCCGAAGGGCAGGCGGGTCGCGGTCGTCGGCAACTCCGACGCGCTCGGCCTGCTGGCGGCCGATGCGGCGGCCTCCGTAGGGCTGCTGGCCAAGGAGGCCGTTTCCCTGGGGCCGGACGCCTCCGCCGAGGACTTCGAGGAGGCTCTCGATGCAGCGATCGACGACCCGGAGGTGGACTCCGTCGTCGCGGTCTACATCCCACCGCTCGACACCACCGGCACCGAGGTGGCGCACGTCCTGGCCGCCGTGGGGGAGCAGTCCGCTAAGCCGCTCGTCTCGTCGTTTCTCGGCTCGGAGGGGGTGCCGGAACTGCTTCGGGTGCCCGATGCAGCCGGCAGCACGGCCGGCCGTGGATCGGTCCCCTCCTACCCTGCCGTGGAGGCGGCGGTCCGGGCCCTGGCACGGGTGGTCGACTACGCCGAGTGGCGCCGGAAACCGCAGGGCGAGCTCGTGGCGGCCGAAGAGGTGGACCTCGGACGGGCCCGCCGCGTCGTCGCCGGCGCGTTGGAGCAGGAACCGGAGGGCCGTGACCTGACCTTCGCCGAGCTGCACGACCTGATGCAGGCCTACGGGGTCGACATGTGGGACCGCACCGAGGTGGACTCCGAGGAGTCGGCGGTCGCAGCGGCCGAGAGCTTCGACTACGACGTGGTGCTGAAGGCGACCGCCGAGCACCTCCGCCATCGGCCCGACCTCGCCCATGTCTGGCGCAACATCGACGACGAGGCGAAGATGCGCGACGCCTGGCGCAGGATGCAGCAGGTCATCGACGATCCCGGGTCCGCGGGTTTCGTCGTGCAACGGGTCGCGGCGCCCGGCGTACCCGTGACGATCGATGGCATCGAGGACCCGCTGTTCGGACCCGTGGTGTCGTTCGGTGTCTCCGGGGCCGCCACGGAGCTCCTGGGCGACCGTTCCTACCGGATCCCTCCGATGCACCGAGGCGAGGCCTCGGAGATGGTGCGCGAGATCAAGGCCGCGCCGTTGCTGTTCGGTTATCGGGGCAGCGAGCAGGTAGACGTCGCGGCGGCGGAGGACTTGCTGCTCCGGGTGGCGCAGCTCAAGAACGACCTGCCGCAGGTCAGCTCGATCGAGCTCAACCTGGTGCTCGTCGGGGTCGAGGGGGCGACCGTTCTCAACGCGGCCGGGCGCGTCCAAGCGGTGGCGGACGCGCGCTCGGACTGGTTCACCCGACGGTTGAGCAACCAGCCCGGCGACACCCTGCACCCCTGAGCGGCCACGTCGCGCCGTGACAGACTGAGGCTCATGACCGACCGCACGCCCGAACTCCGCGCCGCCATCGAGCAGTCCGGTTACTACCCCGTCGTGGTGACCGACGCCGTCCTCGCCGCAGTCGCCGGTGAGCCGGCAATCGCGCATCTGGTGCATCACGAGCCAACGATCGACGAACGCGACGAGGTACGTCGACACATGACCGTGCTCGTGTTGACGCCGTCGCGCCTCGTTCTCACGCACACCGACGAGCACGCGCCCGACGACATGCTCCCCGAGCCCTACACCTCGACCTCGAACGAGGCGGTCACCCTGTCCGCCGTCCGGTCCGTCGTGGTGAACAGGATCGTGGCCAACCCAGCGTCGTACGGCGGCGGCCCGATCGCCCCGCCCGGCGCCAACGAGGCGGTGCTGACGGTGGGATGGGGGGCGGTCGGACGCATCGACCTCGAGCCGGCCGGCTGCGGTGACCCGGACTGCGAGGCCGACCACGGCTACACCGGGGTGTTGAGCTCCGACGACTTCTCCCTGCGGGTCAGTGCCGCCGCCGAGGGCCCGGAGGCGGTGGCGAACCTGCTCGACTTCGCCGACACGCTCTCGGCCCGCACCGGGAGCGGCATCCCGGTTCGATGACCGACTGTGCCGGGGAGCTCATCCGTCCTACCTACGGCGACCGCTCGATCGGTGACGTCCTCCCGGCCGTCGCACGAGCCCTCGGGATCGACGCCGGCCTGCCGGAGACGAACCTGGAGCTTCCCCCGGCCCCTTCCTACGTCGTCTTCCTCGTCGACGGGCTCGGGTTCGAGCTGCTGCGCGACCATGCCGAGGAGGCGCCCTTCCTGCATGCTCACCTGGGCGAACCGGCCACGGTCGGTGTCCCGACAACGACGGCCACCAGCCTGCCCTCCTTGGGCACCGCGCTGCCACCGGGACAGCACGGCGTGGTCGGGTACACCAGCCGGATCCCCGGGACGGACCGGCTGCTCAACGCCCTGACGTGGAGCTCCGGGGTCGATCCCCGCGAGTGGCAACCGCACCCCACGGCGTTCGGTCGCCTGGCCACTGCCGGGGTGCGGACCACGGTGGTCAACAAGCGCGAGTTCGAAGGCTCGGGCCTCACCGTCGCCGGGCACCGGGGTGCCGACTTCCTGGGCGCCGACCGGGTCGGGGAGCGACTTGCCGCTGTCCAGGTGGCGTCGCGTGCCAGCCCGTCGATGACGTACATGTACGACGGGGACCTCGACTGGACCGGACACCGCTACGGGGTCGACTCACCGCAGTGGGAGCAGCAGCTCGCGATGATCGACGCGGCTGCTGAGCACCTGCGGGAGACGCTGCCGGCCGAGACCCGGATCGTCGTCGTGGCCGACCACGGCATGGTCGACTCACCCGAGCACCACCGCATCGACGTCGCCACGGCCCCTCACCTCACCGACGGAGTCTTCCTGCTCGGTGGCGAGGCAAGGTTCCGCCACCTGTACTGCCGCTCCGGAGCCGTCGGCGACGTGCAGGCCACGTGGCAGCAGGTGGTCGGGCAGAGGGCCGAGGTGCTCACCCGCGAGGAGACGATCGCCTTGGGCTGGTTCGGCGTCGTCGACGCGTTGGTCCGGCCCCGACTCGGGGACGTGCTCGTGGCTTGCCGCGGCGACTTCTCGGTGATGAGCAGCACCGACTTCCCCCTCGAGACGAAGCTCATCGGACTGCACGGCTCCCTCACCTCGGCGGAGATGCTCGTCCCGATGCTCGTGCTGTGACTGGTCGGCGACGGCACGTGGCTGGCCGTTGCCGACGCGTGGCAGGATGACGCACCGTGGCCGAACTGCAGTTCTTCACCGGGACGATGGACTCCGGCAAGTCGACCCTCGCACTCCAGACCAACCACAACCACGCGGCGCGGGGTCGGCAGGGCCGGATCTTCACCAGCCATGACCGGGCCGGGACCGCTACGCTCTCCAGCCGTCTCGGGCTGAGGCACGACGCGATCGAGGTGCCGGACGACCACAACTTCTGGACGTACGTCGTCGACGCCCTCACCCTGGGAGGGCGTATCGACTACCTGATCTGTGACGAGACGCAGTTCTACCTCCCCGGACAGATCGACCAGCTGTCTCGCGTGGTCGACGAGCTGCAGATCGACGTCTTCGCGTTCGGGATCCTCACCGACTTCCGGACCCAGCTGTTCCCCGCCTCCGCGCGGCTGGTCGAGCTGGCCGATCGCATGCACGTGCTCCAGGTCGAGGCGTTGTGCTGGTGTGGCAGACGAGCCACGCACAACGCGCGCACCGAGAACGGCGTGATGGTGACAGAGGGCGAGGTGATCGTCGTCGGAGACATCGACGGAGCCGCCGCGGGGACCGAGCACGCAGATCCCGAGATCGGCTACGAGGTGCTCTGCCGCCAACATCACCGGCGCGGGCTGACCGCCGAGCGGGCCCAGGCGGTGTCGATGATCGGTGAACCGCTGCCGTTCTCCTGAGCCGCGGTGCGATGATCGACCGCGTGGCTGGTCCGCTGATCGCCCCTGAGGAGCTTGCCGTCCTGCTCGGTGACGTCACCGTGCTCGACATCCGGTGGCAGCTGGGTCGCACCGACGGTCAGGAGCAGTTCCTCGCCGCGCATGTCCCGGGTGCGTCCTATGTCGACCTCGAGTCGGACCTGACCGGCCCGGTCGGTGACGGCACCCGCGGCAGGCATCCGCTGCCAGCTCCAGACCGGTTCGCGGCGACGATGCGGCGGTGCGGCGTACGACGGGACCGTCCGGTGGTCGTCTATGACGACGTCTCGGGCACCTCGGCGACGCGGGCCTGGTGGCTGTTGCGCGACCACGGCCACCCCGACGTGCGGTTGCTCGACGGTGGCTGGAGCTGGTGGGACCGAGCGGGGCGGGCGGTCGAGACGGGGAAGGACCACCCCGAGCCGGGCCGCTTCGAGCCGGACCCCGGCCAGATGGCGGTCCTCGATCCCGCCGGGGCCGCGGCCCTCGCCGCGTCGGGGGTCCTGCTCGACGCTCGTGCGCCGGTGAGATTCCGAGGTGACGACGAGCCGGTGGATCCCGTCGCCGGGCACATCCCCGGAGCGGTCAACGTGCCGACCGCCGCGAACCTCGAACCGACATCGTCCCTGCGCGCAGGGCGTTTCAAGCCACGGGCTGCGCTGGCGCAGGTCTATGCCGCTGTCGGTGCCCTCGACGCTGGGCAGGAGGTAGGCGCGGTCGCGGCGTACTGCGGTTCCGGGGTGACGGCGACACATGACCTCTTCGCGCTGCACCTCCTCGGCGTCGATGGCGCGCTGTTCCCGGGCTCCTGGAGCGCCTGGGTCTCGGACCCGGTTCGACCCGTCGCGGTCGGGGACTGACTACAGCACATCCGCACGGGCCGGGGACCGCAGGTTCTGTGCGCGGGTCACTCGCGCTTGCCGCCACCGAACATGATCTCGTCCCAGCTCGGCACCGAGGCGCGGCCCCGGTTCTTCCGGCTGCGAGGCGACGCCTCGTCCTCCGCGGGGTCGGGCATCGACGTGGCCCCGTCCTCACTCGCAGCCTCATTCTTCGGGTCGTTTTCGGGCGGGGCGTGAGGCCGGTCGGACGCCTGGGTGGCGATCCAATCGGCGTCCGCGGTTGGTCGGGCCGGATCGGTCCCGACCGAGGCCGGACTCTTGTCCGAGCGGTCGACGGGGTCACTGACCAGCTCGATCGCATCCTCGCCCAGCGGCAGCTCCTCGTCGGTCCGCACGGCGTTGAGCCGTCGACCCGGTCCTGTGCCCTGACGGGGCTGCGGTCCGTGGCTGGTGGTGGTCTCGCCGACGAGCCAGCGTGCCTCGTCATCCTCCG
The DNA here is from genome assembly GCA_051001655.1 of Nocardioides sp. GTDB lineage: Bacteria > Actinomycetota > Actinomycetes > Propionibacteriales > Nocardioidaceae > Nocardioides_B. Next base: position 16,470 of record JBPCND010000352.1, read on the forward strand.
CGACGACGAACTGCCCGGGGGCGTCGAAGAAGAACTCTGCGTGCCGTGAGCTCTCACCGGAGCGGTAGTCGGCCACGAGCGTCCAGCGGCCGTCGTCGCGGCGCCAGGCGTCCCAGGTCACCGTCGCGGGGTCGACGTTGCGCGAGCGAAGCCGCTCGGACACGGCGTCGGACAACGACCTGGCGGGTCCTTCGCCGCCCTTCCGCCGGACCGAGGCTCGCTGGGCACGGTCGGCGATGTGTGCCCGCTCGGCCAGGACGGGAGTGGCGTAGCCCATGACCTTGTCGAGGCTGGTCTGCGCGGCGGCTGCCACGCTCTCCGGGGTCTCACCGGCACGGATGCGTGCCTGGATGTCGCGGGGGCGGAGTGCGCTTTCCATGGTGATCTCCAACTGGGCGAGTCGGGCGTGGTCACCACGGAGGGCGGCCAGGAGCTTGGCGTCCGCAGCGAGGGTGAACTCCTCACCCGCGTCGCTGACCAGGACCAGCTTGGACCGGTCCTCGGTCAGCCCCACGAGTGTGAGGTCGTGCTCCTTCATCGCCGTTGCGCGCTCCCTCGTGACACGTGACATCATCGTGAGGCCGAGCCTACTTCAGGGCAGCGGCGGGCAGCGGTAGCCGTCGCGCGTCGCCGGCAAGTCGTTGCAGCCCCCGGGCGGCTACCAGTGCTCGGTGCCCGGGTCGCCCTTGAACGGACCGACGACGCGTGACGTGACCCAGCCGCCGTAGAAGCCGCCGGGCTGCGGCCGGACCGTCTCACCGTCGACCGTGCACCTGTCCACAGCTCCCGGATAGATCGCGAGGTGGTCGACGAGGGCCGCGAAAGCTCCGGCCGGCTCCGGGTAGGTCCACGCTGCCCGTGCCGCGACCGCCGTACCTCCGACCAGGTCGAGGTAGCGCGCCGTGCCCTTCCACTCGCAGAACGAGCTGCCTTCGGCGGTGCGCAGGCTGCCGTCGACGAACGCGGTGCGGGGAAGGTAGTACGTCGGCGGATGGCTGGTCTCGAGCACGCGCACCGACCGCCGGGTCGACGCGATCGCGACGCCGCCCAGCACGACCTCGACCAGCGCGACGTCGTGCTCGAGACGAGGCGGCCGCGGGTAGTCCCACACAGACTCCTGGCCAGGTCCCGGCTGGACTGGACGGGGCCTGGCCACGGGCCCCACGCTACGTTGCCCGGCCCCCGGTTCGGGGAGTCCTTCACGCGTCAGGTGCTTGAGAACCTCCCCAAACCAGCAGACTAGGCGAGCGCGCCCATGGCCGGGGGAGCCCGTCGCGATCCAAACCTTCCCCTCGGCAAGCCCGCGGGTGAGTCACCACGTCAGCCGGTGCTTCATGCTCCAACCCGCCCGCCCCGACCCGCCAGCAGTCGCGCCGGATCCGACCAGGAGCGGGGCATACTCGACGACGTGGTCAGAGATGCGGTCATGCAGATGAGGCAGACGATGGGCGAACGCCTGTTCCTGAAGGTCGCCGGCCCCGAGGGGCCGCGTCGTCGCGACCGGATCCACCTGGCGCCGGGCGAGCGCTGGTTCGCCGAGGACAGTGCGATCCGACGGGTGCACGGGGACGCCTCGATGTTTGCGGGCGGCATCCGCGCCCTTCTGATGCAGTCGCTGCACCCGCTCGCGATGGCCGGAGTCATGGACCACTCGGGCTTCCAGGGTGACCCCTGGGGTCGGCTGCAACGCACCAGCCACTTCCTGGCCGTGACGACCTTCGGCAGCGCAGCGGACGCGGAGGCGATGGTCTCGGCCATCCGTCGCGTGCACGCCACCGTCGAAGGAACCGCTCCGGACGGTCGGCACTACTCCGCTACGGACCCGCACCTGCTCGGCTGGGTGCACGTGGCCGAGATCGACAGCTTCCTGCGGGCGCACCAGATCTATGGCGTCCGTCCGCTCGGCCAGGCCGGCCGGGACGCCTACGTGGCCGACACCTCCAGGGTCGCCGAGGCGGTGGGCGTGACCGATCCGCCGCGCAGCGAGGCCGAGCTGGCGGAGCAGCTGGCGGCGTACCGTCCCGAGCTGCGGTCGACACCGGCGGCGCGCGAGACCGCCCGGTTCCTGCTGCTGAGGCCGCCGCTGCCGCTGCTGGCGCGGCCGCCGTACGGCGTGCTGGCGGCCACCGCCGTGAGCATGATGCCGCGGTGGGCACGGTGGGAGCTGCGGCTGCCCTACCTTCCGCTGACCGAGGCGGTCGCGGTGCGAGCTGCGGGGACCGCTGCTACGAGGACGATCCGCTGGGCGATGACGTCGCCGCCTCGCGACGCGAACGAGCCGCCGCACGACGTCCCGCCGCGACCGCGGCCGTGATCGCCGCGACCGCGCCCACCAGGCCGGAGCCCACCGCCACCCAGAAGGACGCCGAGGCGCCCAACCGGTCGACGAGCTGACCGGCCAGCGCGGCGCCCGGTGCGATGCCAGCCGCCATGCCGGTGTGGATGATCGACATGCCCTCGGTGAGCCGCGACGTCGGTACGACCTCCTCCGTCAGCGCCATCAGCGCGATCAGGGTCGGCGAGATCGCGAAGCCGGCGACGAACAGGACGCCGACCATCGACGCGAAGCCGTCGAGGAAGGGCAGCGGCAGCACCGACACCGCGAGCGCAAGGAGTCCCCACCGGAACCGGGCGGCGTTGTCGGCCTGCCAGGTGATCGCACCGGTCGCGATGCCGGACACCAGGCTCCCGAACGCCCAGGTCGCGAGCAGCAGGCCGCTGGCGGACTTGGTGCCGAGCTCTTCGGAGAACGCTACCGTCGCGACCTCG
>JBPCND010000353.1:0-9686 GCA_051001655.1 Nocardioides sp.
CTTAGGCTGGTCGGGTGCGGATCGACCTGCATACCCACACGAACCGGTCCGACGGCACCGACAGCCCCGCGGACCTGGTGCAGCGCGCCCACGAGGCGGGCATCGACGTCCTCGGCCTCACCGACCACGACACCACTGAGGGCTGGTCCGAGGCGGCGCACGCGGCCGGACGGACAGGCGTGCGTCTCGTCCGCGGGATCGAGATCAGCACCCGGTACGCCGGCGCCGGCGTGCACCTGCTGGCCTACCTGCCGGACCCCACCCATCCCGGTCTGGTGGCCGAGCTCGAGCGGGTGCTCGACGGCCGGAACAGCCGGCTGCCGGCGATCCTGGAGCGGCTCGGTGCCCTCGGCATCGACATCGCCGCGTCCGACGTACGCCGACTGGCCGGGGACGCGGCCGCCCTGGGCCGGCCGCACGTCGCGGACGCCCTCGTCGAGCGCGGTGTGGTGCAGAGCCGCGACGAGGCCTTCGTCCGTTACCTCGGACCCGGCGGCCCGGCCTACGTCGACCGCTACGCCGCCGACCTGGTGAACACCCTCGGCCTGGTCACGGCCGCCGGAGGAGTGTCGGTGATCGCCCACCCGTGGGCCGGTCGGCACGACCATCGGGCGCTCGACGGCGCCGGCCTCGACGCCTTGAAGTCGGCCGGCCTGGCCGGGGTCGAGGTGGATCATCAGGACCATGACGATGCCGCACGCGCCGAGCTGCACAGACTGGCGCTCGAGCTCGATCTCGTCGCCACCGGCTCGAGCGACTACCACGGCAGCGGCAAGATCGACCACGACCTCGCTTGCAACCACACCGCTCCCGAGCAGCTCGACCGGCTGCTGGAGATGGCGGATCGCTCCTCGGCGGCGGCCGGCCGGACCGCTCCCCAGGTCGTCGGTGGGTCCGCGTGAACGACCCACAGCCGACGCTCGACGGGATGCCGACGAGGCTCTACTCCGCGTCACCGTCCCGCCTGACGACGTACCTTGACTGCCCGCGCCGCTACCGGATGAGCTACCTGGACCGGCCGACCCCGCCCAAGGGTCCGCCTTGGGGACACAACTCGGTCGGGGCCGCGGTGCACACGGCGCTGGCCGCGTGGTGGGACCTGCCCGAGCAGCGACGCACCCCCGAGGCCGGCGGGACACTGGTCGTCTCGGGCTGGCTCACCTCCGGGTTCCGCGACGACGGACAGTCCCGCGAGGCGCGGGAGCGGGCACGGGAGTACGTCGAGCGCTACCTCGGCGGTGTGGACCCGTCGGTCCAGCCGATCGGGATCGAGCGCACGGTGTCGCTGAGGACCGACCGGGCCGCGCTCTGGGGCCGGGTCGACCGGATCGACGAGCGTCCCGACGAGGGGATCGTGGTCGTGGACTACAAGACCGGCCGCTCGGTGCTGACCGTGGACGACGCCCGGACGTCGGTGGCGCTGGCGGTGTACGCCGCGCGGCGGCGGCGCGCACCCTGCGTCGGGCGTGCACCCGGGTCGAGCTGCACCATCTGCCGACCGGCGAGGTGGTGACCTGGGACCACACGGAGGAGTCACTCGGACGCCACCTGCGCCGGGCCGACTCCCTGGCCGCCGAGCTCGGCACCGTCGACACGGGTTATCGGCACGGGATGACCGACGAGCAGGCCGATGACGCCTTCCCGGCGCGGGTCGGGCCGCTGTGCGGCTGGTGCGACTACCGGGCGGCCTGCGGTCCCGGTCGGTCCGTGCCCGCCCAGCGACCCTGGGCCGCCGTCGGTCCGTGACCGGACCGGATCGGAAGCGCGCGGTGGGACCATGGGCCGGGACTGCTCGGCCGCGCTGTCTCGGTGCTCAACGACCTTCCCCTGCTCAGCTGTGGCACCGCTGGCCGGTCCACGGGCGGGATCGACCGTCCGTAGGTGTCACAGTTCGGACCGACACCGACACCGGCACCGGGTCAGCGGCACCGGTCAGCGGCACCGGTCAGCGGCACCGGTCAGCGGCACCGGGTCGTCAGCGGCCGAGGCCCTGGAGCCGGCCGAGCACCGACATCGGGGTGACCTTCACCGCAGCCATCAGGAGCTTGTAGCGCCTGCTCGGCACCGAGACCCGCCTGCCCCGGTCCAAGTCGGACAGCGCCTCCATAACGAGCCGGTCCGCGTCCAGCCACATCCATCCCGGGGCGGACTCCCGGCTGACGTCCATCCGCGCGTGGAACTCGGTCCTGGTGAAGCCCGGACACAGCGCCATCACCCGGACGCCTTGGTCGCGGTAGGCCAGGTCGGCCCACTGGCTCATCGAGGTGACGTAGGCCTTGGCCGCGCTGTAGGTGCCGCGTGGCAAGAATGCGGAGACGCTCGAGACGTTGATGATCGCGCCCCCGCCACGCACGACCATGGCCCCGAGTGCGGCGTGGCTGAGTCGGAGTACGGCGGTGACCAGCACGTCGAGCATCTCCTGCGCCTGCTCGACGGTGTTGTCGAGGAACGGCCGCTTGTGTCCGAAGCCTGCGTTGTTCACCAACAGGTGCACGGGCCGGTCGCGATCGTCGAGGCGGGACTCCACGGCGGCGAGCTGCGAGCGGTCGGACAGGTCGGCGACCAGGACCTCCGCGGCGACGCCGTACTCCGTGCTCAGCCGCTGAGCCAGGACGTCGAGCCGGGCACGGTCCCGCGCGACGAGGACGAGGTCGTGGCCGCGTGCCGCGAGCTGTTCGGCGAAAGCGGCCCCGATCCCGGCGGTAGGGCCGGTCACGAGTGCGGTGCCCGGCCCGGGGTTGGGTCGGGTGCGGGTCGACATGGCGGTCAGCATTCCATGGCCGGGCGTCCGCGCGGGTCCAGGGCTCGGGCAGAATGTCACCCGTGACCACCACCCTCGCCGTCGCCAACCAGAAGGGCGGCGTCGCCAAGACGACCACCGTCGCCTCGTTGGGAGCAGCCCTGGCCGAGCTCGAGCAACGGGTCCTGCTCATCGACCTCGACCCCCAGGCCTGCCTGACCTTCTCCCTCGGCATCGACCCCGAGGACCTCGAGCTCTCGGTGCACCACGTGCTGACCAAGGGCCTCGCTCCGATCGAGGCCGTCATCGCGACCGACGACGGTGTCGACCTGCTGCCGGCCACGATCGACCTCGCCCGCGCCGAGTCGGACCTGCTGACCCGGACCGGTCGGGAGTACGTCGTCAAGATGGCCGTCGAGGATCTCGAGCCGGGCTACGACTGGGTGCTGCTGGACTGCCCGCCGTCCCTCGGCGTGCTGACCGTCGCGGCGCTGACGGCGGCCAACGGGGTGCTGATCCCCCTGCAGTGCGAGACGTTGTCGCACCGAGGCGTCGGCCAGCTCCTCGACACCGTCCACGACGTCCGCACGTTCACCAACCGGCGCCTCGAGGTCTGGGGCGTGCTGCCGACGATGTACGACGGTCGCACCAACCACGCCAAGGCCGTGCTCGAGAATATCTCCGAGAGCTACAGCCTGGACGTGATCGAGCCGCCGATCCCCAAGTCGATCCGCTTTGCGGAGGCACCGGCGGCCGGCCGGTCGATCCTCGGCACGACCCGGCGCCATCGAGGTGCCGACGCCTACCGGGATGTCGCGAGCCACCTGCTCGATCGAGGCCGCCGAGCCACCTAGAGTGGTCGATATGGCACCTCACCGCGCCACCACGCGGCTCCGCTATGGGCGGCTCGCCGCGACCGGGTGCGCCCTGACGGTGACCCTCGTCGCGGTCCTCGGCGGGGCAGGCCTGCTCCCAGGCACGGGGTCTCCGCGGTCCGTGGAGCAGACGGTGGAACAGATCGCGAGCCTTGACGCGGCCGCCGCTCCGAGGCGCGACGTGGACCCAGCTGCAGGCGCGGACCCGGCAGCGAGGTCCCGTGTGGTCACCGCCGACGACCAGCGGTTCACCCGCGCGGACGTCACCCGGGCGGCACGAGCACGCCAGTCGCTCGAGGTGCCCGCACGCAGCGGCGAAGGCCGGCGAATCGTGTTCGACATGGGGGCCCAGCGAGTCTGGCTCGTGGAGTCGTCGGGCGCGGTACGTCGTACCTATCTCGTCTCCGGCAGCCTCTCCGACAACCTCGACGCGGGCACCCACGAGGTCTACTCCAAGTCCGAGCGGGCGTGGGGCATCGACGACTCGGGGACCATGCGCTACATGGTGCGGTTCGCCCACGGGGAGCGCGCCGCGATCGGGTTCCACGACATTCCGATCAAGGACGGCCGGCTGGTGCAGACCCGGGCCGAGCTCGGCGCGCCGCAGTCCCACGGGTGCATCCGCCAGGCTCGGCCGGACGCGCAGGCCCTGTGGGACTTCGCGCCGGTCGGCACACCGGTCGTCGTAGTGGCCTGACCTACCCGGTCAGTCCGGGTCAGTCGGTCGAGGCCGACGGCTTAGACCCGGAGCGACGCCGGTTGCGGCTCCGGTTCCGGCTGCGCGAAGGCGCCTTGTCCTCGGCCGGGCCACCCTCGCTGGTCACCGTCTGAGCACCGACGGATGAGCCGGCGCTGCTGCCGGTCCCGGCGCTGTTGCCAGCGTCACCGCCGGGAGACGCGCTGTCCACGGGCCGCCCGCCGCGGGTGCGGCCGCGGTCGCGGTCCCGACGCGGCCGGTCCTCGCGAGGCTTGCTGCTGCTGCCGCCGCCGCCACGGTCGCTGCGCTGGGACGACGGCTTCGGCTCGCGGGGCTTCTCGGGGACGAGGCGGCCCTTGGTGCCGGGCGGGATGCCCTGGTCGTGGAAGAAGTGCTCGGAGTTGGAGTACGTCTCTGCCGGATCCTCGAAGGGCAGGTCCAACGCCTTGTTGATCGTTTTCCACCGGGTGACGTCGGCCCAGTCCACGAAGGTGATCGCGATTCCCGTGGCGCCCGCCCGGCCGGTGCGGCCGATGCGGTGGACATACATCTTCTCGTCCTCGGGGCAGCTGTAGTTGATCACGTGCGTGACGTCCGCGACGTCGATCCCGCGAGCTGCCACGTCGGTGGCCACCAGCAGCCTGGTCTTGCCCTCGCGGAAGCGCTTGAGTGCCTTCTCGCGAGCGATCTGCTGCATGTCGCCGTGCAGCGGGCTCGCGTCGAAACCACGCTCGAGCATGTCCTCGGCGACTCGCTGCGCGGCCCGCTTGGTCCGGGTGAACACGATCGTCAGCCCGGAGTTCTCCGACTGCATGATCCGGCCAAGAAGCTCGGGCTTGTCGAGGTCGTGCACTTGGTAGATGAACTGGGCGGTCGCCGGGACGGTCTGCTGGGCCTCGGAGGACTCCGCGCGGATGTTCATCGGGTGCCGCATGTGACGTCGAGCGAGCGTGACGATCGCACCAGGCATCGTCGCGGAGAACAACATCGTCTGACGGGTCTCCGGAGTCTTGCTGATCAGCCGCTCCACGTCGGGAAGGAAGCCGAGGTCGAGCATCTCGTCGGCCTCGTCGAGCACGAGACACTTCACGTGTGAGAGGTCGAGGGCCCGACGGTTCATCAGGTCAATCAGCCGGCCGGGCGTGCCGACGACGACGTCGACCCCGGAGACCAGGGCGTCGAGCTGCCCGTCGTACCCCACGCCGCCGTAGACGGTCAGCACCCGGGTGCCGCGGTCCTTGCCGGCGAGCGCGAGGTCGTTCGAGACCTGCAGCGCAAGCTCTCGTGTCGGGGCGACGACCAACGCCTGCGGCTTCCCAGGCGCGGCCAGCAGGGCGTAGTCGACGTCGTGCGGCGCGACCGCCCGCTGCAGCAGCGGGATGCCGAAAGCCAGCGTCTTGCCCGTGCCCGTGCGTGCCTGGCCGATGAGGTCCGTGCCCATGAGGGCCACGGAGAGCGTCATCTCCTGGATCGGGAAGGGTGTGGTGATGCCGGCCCGTTCGAGGGCGTCGGCGATCTCGGGGAGAACCCCGAGCTCTCTGAAGTTGGTGGTCAGGATCTTGCCTGTTCTCTTCGACGTTCGTGGTCTGCTCGAGCTGCTGCGCCGCAGGGCTCCCGCCCGGTGCCGGCTGGCACGCGGAACGTCCTGCTCTCCGCGGCGTCGGAGGTGAGTCTATCGTTACGCTGCCGACATGACTGAATCGCCGCGGGAGACCCCTTCCGAAAGCGCGCCAGGCCCGGTCCCCGAGGCATCCCCCGGTGGTCTGCGTACGACGGTCGCGGCGGCCTTCGAGGACCCGGCCTATCTGGCCGCAGTGGTGGACCTCCTGGGCGCGATCGGCTACGGCGAGATGTCGGCCTTCGAGCAGCTCGCCGAGGACGCCAAGATGGCTCCGCACCTGGCCGACAAAGCGGAGCTGGCCCGGATGGCCTCGACCGAGTTCGGCCATTTCGAGAGGCTCCGGGACCGGCTGGTGGAGCTGGGCGTCGATCCCTTCGAGGCGATGGAGCCCTTCCGCCTGCCCTTCGACGCCTTCCACGCCAGGACCGGTCCCGCCGACTGGCTCGAGGGCCTCGTGAAGGCATATGTGGGAGACGGGCTGGCGGCCGACTTCTATCGGGAGATCGCCGCTTTCGTCGACTCAGGCACGCGAGACCTGATCATCGAGAGCCTCGCCGACGCGGGCCAGTCCCGCTTCGTGGTCGACCGGGTGAGACGGGCGATCGAGGAGGACCACCGGGTCGGCGGCCGGCTGGCGTTGTGGGGCAGGCGGCTGATGGGCGAGGCGTTGTCGCAGGCCCAGCGGGTCGCTGCCGAGCGCGATGCCTTATCGGCGCTGCTGTCGGGGGGAGTCGACCGTCCGGCACTCGACCTCGTCGCGATCGGCCGGCTCTTCACCCGGTTGACCGAGAACCACTCGGCGCGGATGGCCGCTCTCGGGCTGGCCGCCTGAGACGACGACACCAGGCCCCGCCGCAGCGAGACCCGGTGTCGTTTGTGGATCAGAAGCTGGTCAGACGCGGTTCTTGTTCGTGTTGCGGCCCGTCACCGATGAGGCGATGATCACGAGCACGGCTGCCGTCAGGATCGCGACGATCCAGCGCACCCAGTCGATCCCCTCGGTCTCACCGCCGCTGAACGCGGAGTAGATGACCGATCCGAGGAGAACACCACCGATGCCGCACACGATGGTGAGCCAGATCGGGATGTTGTCCTTGTCGCCTGGAGCGACGAACTTGCCGAGTAGGCCGATGATGGCACCGACGATGATGAGGACGATGATTTCGCCAATTCCCATGAGCGCACCTGCTTTCGTTTTTCGCGGTGACGCAGCCTGCGCCCCGACAGAACGGAGTACCCGCGTTGATCATCCCGCAAACCGGGGGATTCCCGGCGTTAGCGCGCGTGTCGGTGTTTCGTGGCGCCCGGCATGGCTTCCCGGCGTGGCGGCCGGCCAGGAGCGACCGCTAGGAGCGGAAGCCGACCTGGCCGATGCTCGGGGAGCCGATCTCGACGTACGCGAGCTTGTCCGCAGGCACGATGACCCGCCGGCCCTTGGTGTCGGTCAACGACAGAAGGCCTTGCTCCAGGGCCTCGGCGACGGCCTTCTCGACGTCGTCACTGGTGTGGTTGGTGTCGATGATGAGCTCGCGGCTGGAGTACTGAACGCCGATCTTGACCTCCATAGGAGGACCTCCTGTGTCATGGGTGCGGGGAAATACCGGGGTACGTGCGATCAGGCGAAGTCGTCCGTGCGCGGGAACCCGCGGATCCCTCGCCAGGCCAACCCTGCCACCAGCGCGGCTGCCTGGTCCTGGGAGACCTCACCGTCAGCGTCCAACCAGAACCGCGCTGAGACCTGGGCCATTCCCACGAGGGAGACCGAAAGCAGCCGGGACTGCTCGTCCGGGAGCCCGGTGTCCTCGTGGATGACCTTGGTGATGGCCTCCGCGCATTCACGGGTCACGCGGTCGACTCGCTCCCGGACCGCCGGCTCGTTGGTCAGGTCCGACTCGAACACCAGCCGGAAAGCGCCCTGGGCGTTGGCGACGTAGTCGTAAAACACCTGCATCGTGGCCGCGACCCGCTGCTTGTTGTCCTCGGTCGAGACCAGCACCTGGCGACAGGCGTCGATAATGGTGTCGCAGGACTGGTCCAGCAGTGCGAGATACAGGTCGAGCTTGCCGGGGAAGTGTTGGTAGAGCACCGGCTTGGAGACGCCGGCCCGGTCGGCGATGTCGTCCATCGCGGCGGCGTGGTAGCCCTGGGCGCCGAAGACCTCCAGAGCCGACTCGAGGAGCTGGACGCGGCGAGCGGTCCGCGGCATCCGCCCGCCGCGTGGCTTCTGCTCGTCCGTCGTGGTCACGTCTGCGCCTCCAGGAGTGCTTCGGTCGAGGAGCACACTACTCCGCGGTAACGGGTGCATCGGGCTGGTCTAGGTTGTCGACCGAAGGGGGTCCTCCGAAGGTCCCGCTTGGCATGCGACGGCCCTCTATCGGTTGCCAAGCGACTCTTCTTGAGAGGTCTGGGGCGATTTAACCCGAAAAGGTCTTGCCGAACTGGTGCTGAGGAGTCACGATGGGATCCGAGAGCAGTGGAGGACACCGCTGTTCGGCGTGGGGTTCAGCTGGGGGCCAGCAGACATTCCCAAGAGGCAGGCGCTGACGCGTCTGTCCATGGGCGCATCCTTCTTTGAATGTTCACGCCGCCGCGTGGGGGCACGTGGCTCATACATTCGTGCGTAACCGAGCAAGGGGTGGGTTCAGTTGAGGAAAACTACCAACGCCTCAGGTCGTCTGACCTGGCGGCAACGAACGGCAGCGATGCTCGCTGTCTTAGGCACACTGATCATTGCGTCCGGATTCGTGGTGCTCAGCGCCCCGACTGCAACGGCCGCCGGCACTGACAAGGTGTTCGTCTGCAAGTTCATTACGACACCGGGCGAGGGTGAAATTCTTCAGACGGGTGACAATCCCCTCTCGGTGAGCGTCAGTGCCATCGTGGGTGCTGACCCGAACACTGCTGGTGCGAGTCTTGTCGGCAGGTCCTTCACCGACGGCCAGGAGCGCTCGCTCGTGATCGCCGTCGACGACACGCCACCCGGTCCTGAAGGAGACCCGGGCGTTAGCGCGTGTCTACCTAAGGTCGCGATTCCGGCGCAGCCGCAAACGACCGACCCGTGTGGTCCGGGCAACATCGCGTTCATCGTGCCTGCGGACACCGACCAGCTGGACTTCACGTTGCTGGCCAACGGGAACGTGACGGTCGCGCCGCAGCCCGGATTCAGGTTCGATCAGGAGAGCCAGCTGGTGACGTTCATCCTGCCGGCGGACTCTGGCGTGCTGTGCACGACCACGGTGGCGATCCCGGCGCAGCCGGCAACCACCGATCCTTGTGGTCCAGGCAACATCGCGTTCGTCGTGCCTGCTGACACCGACCAGCTGGACTTCACGTTGCTGGCCAACGGGAACGTGACGGTTGCGCCGAAGGCTGGATTCGTGTTTGAGGGTGCGAGCCAGCTGGTGACGTTCACGCTGCCGGCGGACTCTGGCGTGCTGTGCACGTCCACAGTGGCAATCCCGGGGCAGCCGACGACGACGGACCCGTGTGGTCCGGGCAACATCGCGTTCGTCGTGCCTGCTGACACCGTGGAGCTGGACTTCACGTTGCTGGCCAACGGCAACGTGACTGTTGCGCCGAAGGCTGGGCTCGCGTTTGAGGGGACAAGCCAGTTGGTGACGTTCACTCTGCCTGCAGACTCTGGCGTGCTGTGTCCCGTCGACGGTGAAGACGGCGACGACGGCGATGACGGCGATGACGGCGTTGACGGTGAAGACGGCGCACCCGGCGTTGACGGGACCGACGGCACTGACG
>JBPCND010000354.1:0-19931 GCA_051001655.1 Nocardioides sp.
CGACCGGCTGGCGGCCCTGGCTCCGGCCCAGCTCGTCGTGCCCCGGACCGTGACCGACGACCCTAGCGCGATCCGTGAGTTCTTCGACTCGGTGCTCGCGCAGGGCCACGAGGGCGTCGTCCTGAAGTCCCTCGAGGCGCCCTACTACGCCGGCCGACGAGGAGCGGCCTGGGTGAAGGTGAAGCCACGGCACACGCTCGACCTCGTCGTCCTGGCGGTCGAGTGGGGCAGCGGCCGCCGCGAGGGCTGGCTGTCGAACATCCACCTCGGCGCTCGCTCCGGTGAGCCCGGCTCTGAGCAGCACTGGGTCATGCTCGGCAAGACGTTCAAGGGGATGACCGACGAGATGCTCCGTTGGCAGACCGAGCGGTTCCTGGAGCTGGAGACCTCCCGGTCGTCGTACGTCGTGCACGTCCGCCCCGAGCAGGTCGTCGAGATCGCCTTCGACGGACTGCAACGGTCGACCCGGTACTCCGGCGGGCTGGCCCTGCGTTTCGCCCGCGTGGTGCGCTACCGCGACGACAAGAGCGCCGCCGAGGCCGACACCATCGAGACGGTCCGGTCCCTCGTCAGACCTGCCGACTGAGCCGTCAGGGCCGCTCGAGGATCGCGGTGACTCCCTGGCCACCGGCCGCACAGATCGAGATCACGCCCAGCCCCGAGCCCTTCTCGGCGAGCAGCTTCGCCAACGTGGCTACGATGCGGCCGCCGGTGGCCGCGAACGGGTGACCCGCCGCCAGCGACGAGCCCGCGACGTTCAGCCGACTCCGATCGATGGCGCCGAGCGGGGAGTCGAGCCCGAGCCGTTCCTTGCAGAACACCGGGTCCTCCCACACCGCGAGTGTGGCCAGCACCTGCGAGGCAAAGGCTTCGTGAATCTCGTAGAAGTCAAAGTCCTCGAGCGTCAGCTCCTCGCGTGCCAGCATCCGAGGCATGGCGTAGGCCGGCGCCATCAAGAGACCCTCGCCGCCGTGCACGTAGTCGACGGCGGCGGTCTCGTGGGCAGTGAAGAACGCCCACGGCTCCCAGCCCCTCGCCTCGGCGTAGTCCTCCGAGCACAGCAGCACAGCCGACGCCCCGTCGGTGAGCGGCGTGGAGTTGCCCGCCGTCATCGTCGCGGCCTCGCCCCTGCCAAACACGGGCTCCAGCGTGGCGAGCTTCTCGACCGAGGAGTCCGGCCGCAGGTTCTGGTCACGCTCGAGGCCCAGGAACGGCGTGACCAGGTCGTCGAGGAAACCACGGTCGTACGCGGCGGCCAGGTGATGGTGCGAGGCGACGGCGAGCTCGTCCTGCTCCTCCCGGCCGATCCCCCACTCCACGGCGGTCAGTGCTGCCGACTCACCCATCGACAACCCGGTGCGTGGTTCGACGTTCCGAGGGGTCGACGGCACGAGGTGCTGCGGGCGCACCTTGGCAAGTGCGGCGAGCCGCCCGGGGAGGGTCTGGGCGCGGTTGGCCTCGAGCAGGATCTTGCGGAGCCGCTCATTGACGGCGATCGGCGCGTCCGAGGTGGTGTCGGTTCCACCGGCGATGCCGACCTCGATCTGGCCGAGGGCGATCTTGTTCGCCACCGCGACGACCGCTTGGATCCCCGTGTCGCACGCCTGCCCCACGTCGTATGCGGGAGTGTCCGGAGCCAGCCGGGACTCGAGAACGGCCTCTCGGGTCAGGTTGAAGTCGCGGCTGTGCTTGAGCACCGCTCCCGCGACGACCTCACCGAGCCGCTCCTCGGCGAGGCCGTGCCGGTTGACCAGCCCGTCGATCGCGGCGGTCAGCATGTCCTGGTTCGACGCCTGGGCGTAGACACTGTTCGACCGGGCGAACGGGATCCGGTTGCCGCCGATGACGGCGACGCGGCGGGTCGTGTGCGGCATGCGCTGCTCCCTCCCGGACGCGGAGGTGACCTCCGGCGTCCGGGTCCATACTTGCCGGTAACCACATCGAACGAAAGCACGGGAGGGTCCCCCACAGATGAGCGACCGCTACCAGAGCCTGATCCACACCCCGATCGGGCGGCTGCTGGCCAAGAATCTCGGCCTGCCATACCCGGTGACTCTCGAGCGGTACACCCCTGGAGCTCCGTTGGTCGACGGCACCGTCGTCGTGTCCGGTGAGGGTCGTCTGCGCACCAGCGTCGTGGCTGCATTGGACTCGCTCGGTGTCACGAACGTCTCGGCCCCGGCACCGGCGAGGACACCAGGGGCGACGTACAAGGGCATCGTGTTCGACGCGACCGGACTCACCTCCTCGGAGCAGCTGGTCGCACTGCAGCAGTTCTTCACCCCGCTGATGCGCAACCTCGCCTCGTGCTCCCGTGTCGTCGTTCTCGGCACCCCACCGGAAAAAGTTCACGGCGCCGAGCGGGTCGCCCAGCGGGCGCTGGAAGGGTTCACCCGATCGCTCGGGAAGGAGATCGGCCGGGGTGGGACCGTCCAGCTGGTCTACGTCGCCGACCTGGCCGAGGACACCGTCGCCTCCACCCTGGCGTTCCTGCTGTCGACCAAGTCCGCCTATGTCTCGGGCCAAGTCATCCGCATCGGTGTCCACCCTGCGACCCGGGCGGTCGCGGCTGTGGAGGAGGTCGCGGACTGGAGCCGCCCACTCCAGGGCAAGGTCGCGCTGGTCACCGGCGCGAGCCGCGGGATCGGCGAGCAGATCGCCCGGGTGCTGCATCGGGACGGCGCCACCGTGCTGGGCGTCGACGTGCCGCGGGCCGCCGGCGAGCTCCTGGCCCTCACGCGGGAGCTCGGTGGCGACCGCCTCGTCCTCGACATCACCGGCAAGGACGCGCCGCAGCGCATCGCACAGCACGTCCGTCAGGAGTTCGGCGGCGTCGACGTCGTGGTCCACAACGCAGGAGTCACCCGGGACAAGCGGCTCGCGAACATGAAGCAGCTCGGCTTCACCGCCACCATCGCGGTCAACCTCACTGCTCCGGAACGGATCACCGCCGAGCTGCTGGGACAGAAGCTCGTGAACGGCAACGGTCGCATCGTCGCAGTCGCCTCGATCGCGGGGATCTCCGGCAACGTCGGGCAGACCAACTACGCGACTTCCAAGGCCGGCGTCATCGGCCTCGTGGACAGTCTTGCCGACGAGCTGCCGGACGGGATCACGGTGAACGCGGTCGCACCCGGCTTCATCGAGACCCCGATGACCGCCGCCGTCCCCTTCGCCACCCGTGAGGTCGGCCGTCGGCTCAACGCGATGTCCCAGGGCGGCCTGCCGGTGGACGTCGCCGAGACCATCGCGTGGTTCGCCAATCCCGCCTCGACCGCCGTCAACGGCAACGTCGTGCGGGTCTGCGGCCAGATGATGCTGGGGGCGTGAGGGTGACACCGATGCTGCCGATGATGCTGCGGGTGGCGCTGCCCGCCGTACCCGTCCTCAGCCAGGTGCCCGGCATCCGGAAGTCAGGCTCGACCCTGCCCGAGCTGGTCCTGACCCGGTACGACGTCGAGGTCGACCGGGCGCACGTCGCGGCCTACGCCGAGGTGTGCGGCTTCCCGCTCACCGACGCCCTGCCCGTGAGCTATCCCCACGTGCTGGCGTTCGGCCTGCACCTGGCGATCATGACCGAGCGGTCGTTCCCGTTCCCGGTGCTCGGGCTGGTGCACGTGCAGAACTCGCTCACCCAGCACCGCGTCATCTCCCCGGACGAACGCCTCCAGGTCACTGCCCGGTGCAAGAACCTCCGGCCGCACCCCAAGGGCAGGCTGTTCGACATCGCCGTGGACGTGCACAGCTCGGCTGAGCTCGTCTGGCAGTCCACCTCGACGCTGCTACGGCGCGGCCACGGCGAGCCCGGGTCCGTGGACGCCGGTCGCACCTTCGAGCAGGTGTCCGGCTCGGGGGCTGCCTGGCGGCTGACGGGGGACCTCGGTCGCAGGTATGCCTCCGTGTCCGGTGACTACAACCCGATCCATCTCTCGGGTCTCACCGCGAAGGCGTTCGGCTTCCCCCGACAGATCGCGCACGGCATGTGGAGCATGGCCCGGTGTCTGGCCGCCCTGCAGGGCCGGCTCCCCGACGCCGTGACCGTCGACGTCGCCTTTACGAAGCCGATCCTGCTGCCCGGGTCCGTGAGCTTCGGCGCAACGAAGGTCGCGGACGAGCATGCGTTCTCCTTGTCCGACCCCGCGAGCGGTGCACCGCACCTGCTCGGCCGGACCCGCGCGCTATGAGCTCACCGGTGGGTCGAAGTCGGACCTCGCCACCACCGACCCCGCGCGGTCCCGCACCACGAAACCCACGGCGTCGTCGCGCAGCATCGCGGAGTTGAGGTTGCAGCTCATCTCGCGAGCGCCGGTGCCGACGAACTCGCCGGCCGAGGACCTGCTCCCGTCCCGCCCGATGACGGCGACGCGATAGCGCGCCCCCTCGTCGAAACCGGTGGCCCGCAGCTTCACCTCGACCCCCCAGGTGTGCGCGACGAGGTCGGCCGCTGCCGTGACGTCCGGCTCGCGGATGTCCACCGACACCGCCTCGAGCGGCACGGTCGGCTGCAGTTGCGGCTGAGTCCGGTCCAGGCCGAGCAGGACGGCCGCACCGACGACGGAGGCGCCCGGGGCGCTGGCGTTGAAAGCTCAGCCACGCAGCCGGATCAGACCCTCCTGGGCAACGGTGGCCGCCAGGAAACCACGCTCGGTGAACACCCTGCCGATCGCGAGCCCGCGGGCGCCCGAGGCCGATGGAGAGCCCTGGTCGTAGAGCAGCCACTCGTCGGCCCGGAACGGGCGGTGGAACCAGATCGTGTGGTCAAGGGACGCCGACTGCATCCTGGGGTCCGCGAAGTGAGTCCCATGCGGCACCAGGGTTGAACCGAGCAGGGTCAGGTCGCTGGCATAGGTGAACGCCGCGAGGTGAGTCAGCGTGTCGTCCCCGATGTCGCCGCCCACCCGGAGCCACAGCCGGGACTGGGCGGGTCGCCCTTCAGCGGGGATGACACCTCCTGGCCGGGAGTCGCCGACCCAGCGCATCTCGAGCGCCGCCCACTCCTCGAGCCATTGGGCAGTCGTGGTGTCGGCGCCGGTGCGGAACAGCTCGGCGACGTCGACCGAGTCGGCGGGTGATGCCACATCCGGCATCACGTCCTGGTGGTCGAAGCCGTCCTCGGCAACATGGGCGGACAGGGTCATGTAGTAGATCGCGCGACCGTGCTGGCGCGCCATCACCCGCCGGGTCGAGAAGGACCGCCCGTCGCGGATCCGCTCGACGTCGTACACGATGGGGACGGCGGGGTCGCCCGGGTGCAGGAAGTAGCTGTGCAGCGAGTGGACGGCCTTGGCCGGCTCGCTGGTGCGCGCGCCGGCCACCAGCGCCTGCGCGGCGACGTGGCCCCCGAACACCCGCTGGCGCGACGTGTCCGGTTGGATCCCTCGGAACAGGTTGACGTCGATCGTCTCGAGGTCGAGCAGCTCGACGAGCTCCTCCGCGGTTCTGGGCAAGGTCAGGGCCTTCTGGTGCTCACTCGTCGGGGCGGTCGAGGCCGGCCAGGAAGCGCTCGAACTCGGCCCCCAGCTCCTCACCGGTCGGTAGGTCGCGCTCCTCGGCGAGCGGCAGCGCACCGTCACCGTCGGCGCGGTGGAACGAGTCGTACTGCCGCTCGAGCCCGAGAACCACCTCGCGCACCTCGGTCGAGTCCTCGATCTGCTCGCCGATCTCGGTCAGCCGGGCCGCACCTGCCTCCTCGAGCGGCCGGAGGTCCCACTCCAGACCACTGACCACTTCGACGGACTCGAGCAGCGTGGCTGCCGCCGCCGGATAGTCGAACTGGGCGACGTAGTGCGGGATGTGGGCGACGAACCCCATCGCGGGATGCCCCCACTCCCCGAGGCGCAGCTCGAGCACGGCCTGGGCACTGGCCGGAACCCGGATCTGCCCGCGCCACACGTTCTCCTGCACCATCAGGCCGGGGTCGGTCGCATGGTTGGTCAGCATGACCGGCCGGGTGTGCGGGACGGCCATCGGCACCGAGCCCAGTGCCACCGTGAGACGGACGTCGAAATGCTTCACGACGCCGCGTACCGCCTCGGCGAACGCCTCCCAGTGGGTGTCCGGCTCGGGGCCGTGCAGCAGGAGGTACGGCGTCCCGAGGCGGTCGTGCATCAGGCGCACCACCAGCCGGGGCGGCTCGTAGCCCTCGTAGTGGTTCTCGACGAAGGTGAGCGGAGGTCGCCGGGCACGGTAGTCGTAGAAGGCGTCCACCTCGAGACTGGCCACCACGCGTCCTGGCTGGCCGGCGAGGAGGTGATGGACCGCCAGGTTTCCGGCGTTGCCCGCGTCCAGGAACCCGTCGAGCGCATGCACGAGGACCGGGGTGGCGCCCCCTGCGAGCTCAGGAACGTCGTCGAGGATGTGCACGTGGCGCGACGATCCCGGGGTCCCGGACGGTCCAGGCGCCTCCCCTGGTGTCTGCGACATACGTCCCCCTCGGTCGGCCGCGCGTTCGTCGACACCGGCCGGTGCCCACTATGCCCGATCCCACGAACGGTCGCCCAGCCGCTTGACTTCGAGTGCACAACATGTCGTTGACTGATGGCATGACTGATCACAGGACCACCTCCCCTTCGACGACGGACCTCGGCACGCGGACCCTGGGCACAGGCGACGCAGCCCTGACCGTCTCCACGATGGGTCTCGGGTGCATGGGCATGTCGGAGTTCTACGGCACCCCCGACGAGCAGCAGGGGCTGGAGACGGTCCGCCGCGCGCTCGACCTGGGCGTGTCCTTCCTCGACACGGCCGACATGTACGGCCCCTTCACCAACGAGCGGCTCGTGGGCCGCGCGATCGCGGGTCGCCGTGACGAGGTCCAGCTGGCCACCAAGTTCGGCAACCAGCGGGGCCAGGACGGCAGCCGGCTCGGCATCAACGGCAGGCCCGACTACGTACGCTCGGCGTGCGACGCCTCGCTCAGCCGGCTCGGCGTCGACCACATCGACCTGTACTACCAGCACCGCGTCGACCAGACCGTTCCGATCGAGGAGACCGTCGGCGCCATGAGCGAGCTGGTCGCCGCCGGAAAGGTCGGCCATCTCGGCCTCTCAGAGGCATCGGCGTCCACCATCGCCCAGGCGCACGCGGTGCACCCGATCACCGCGCTGCAGAGCGAGTACTCGCTGTTCACCCGCGACCTCGAGGACGAGATCCTGCCGGTGCTGCGCGAGCTGGGGATCGGACTGGTGCCCTACTCCCCGCTCGGCCGGGGGCTGCTGACCGGAGCCATCCGGAGCGAAGGGGCGCTCGAGCAGAACGACTCACGGCTCTCGGGCTACTTCCCCCGCTTCCACGGCGAGGCGCTCGCGACCAACCTGGCGCTAGTCGACGCGATCAGCGCCGTCGCCGAGACGGAGGGCTGCACGCCGGGCCAGTTGGCACTCGCGTGGGTGCTGGCCCAGGGCGAGGACGTCGCACCGATCCCGGGCACCAAGCGTGTGAGCTACCTCGAGGAGAACGTCGCCGCCGCGGCTGTGGAGCTCACGTCGGCCGATCTCGACGAGCTCGACCAGGCCGTGCCTCGTGGCGCTGTGACAGGCGACCGCTACGGGGACATGTCGTCCATCGACACGTGAGGCCAGCTGCTGACGACGGTGGCGCCCCTGCCGAGGGCCGTGACGTCCTCGACGATGCCGCGGGCGATGGCTTGGGCGCTGAGCCCGCACCTGTCGAGGATCGTGGCCCGCTTCGCGTGGTGGAGGAACGTCTGGGGAATGCCCTTGAGCCGCACCGGGGTGTCGACCCGGGCCTCGTTCAGTGTCTGCAGCAGCACAGAGCCGCAGCCGCCGACGACACCGTTGTCCTCGACGCAGACCACCAGTCGGTGCTGTCGGGCGAGCTCGACCAGCGCGGGATCGACGGGCTTGACCCATCGGGGGTCGACGACCGTCACCCCGATGCCCTGGGCCCGCAGCCGGTCGGCCACCTCGACCGAGACCGCAGCCATCGACCCGACCCCGACCACGAGGACGTCCTTGGCGCCGGAGCGCACGAGTACGTCGCAGTCGCCGGCCCTGTCGACGGCCTCGACATCCGCGATCGGAGGTCCCTTGGGGAAGCGCACCACGGTCGGGACGTCCGCGATCTGGACCGCCTCGCGCAGCAGCTCGCGGAGTCTCGCCCCGTCACGCGGAGCCGCGAGCCGAAGGCCGGGCACGACCTGGAGGATCGACATGTCCCACATGCCGTTGTGGCTGGCGCCGTCGTCTCCGGTGACGCCTGCCCTGTCCAGCACGAACGTGACTCCGCAACGATGCAGGGCGACGTCCATGAGCACTTGGTCGAAGGCCCGGTTGAGGAAGGTCGCATAGACCGCCAACACCGGATGGAGACCACCCATCGCCAGCCCGGCCGCCGAGGTGGTGGCGTGCTGCTCGGCGATACCGACGTCGAAGGTGCGTTCGGGGTATCGCGCGGCGAAGAGGTGCAGTCCCACCGGGTGAAGCATCGCGGCGGTGATCGCCACGAGATCCTTGCGCTCCCCACCTAGTGCGACCATCTCCTCGGCGAAGATGTCGGTCCAGATCCGGCCCTTGGGGTTCTCCTCGCCGGTCTCCACGTTGAACGGTCCGGGCGAGTGGAACTGGTCCGCCTCGTGACGCTCGGCCGCGTCGTACCCGAAGCCCTTCTTGGTGATCACGTGCACGATCACCGGCCCGCCGAACCTCCGGGCCTGGAGCAGCGCGTGCTCGACAGCGGGCCGGTCGTGACCGTCGATCGGGCCGACGTACTTCAGCCCCAGATCCTCGAAGAGCCCCTGCGGTGCGAGTGCATCCTTCATCCCCTTCTTCGCGGCGTGAAGCGCGTCATAGACGGCCGGCCCGACGCCCCGCACCCCGTTGAGCCGCCTCTTGACCAGGTCGAGGACCTGCTCGTAACGAGGGTTCGTCCGCAACGTGTTGAGGTGGTTGGCCAGGCCGCCGACGGTGGGTGTGTAGGAACGGCCGTTGTCGTTGACCACCATGACCAACTTGCGGTCGTGGTTCTCGGCGATGTTGTTGAGCGCTTCCCAGGCCATGCCGCCGGTGAGTGCTCCGTCGCCGACCACCGCAACGACGTACCGGTCCTCACCGCGGATGGCGTAGGCCTTGGCCAGGCCGTCGGCGTAGGACAACGCCGTGCTGGCGTGCGAGTTCTCGACCACGTCGTGGTCGGACTCGGCCTGGTTCGGGTAGCCGGAGAGACCGCCCTCCTGTCGCAGCGAGTCGAAGCCTGCGGCGCGCCCCGTGAGGAGCTTGTGCACATAGGCTTGGTGCCCGGTGTCGAAGACGACCCGGTCCGTCGGGGAGTCGAACACCCGGTGGATCGCCATGGTCAGTTCCACCACGCCCAGATTCGGCCCGAGATGGCCACCGGTGCGCGACACCTTCGCCACGAGGAAGTCCCGGATCTCCGAGGCCAGCTGCATGAGCTGTGCCTCGTCGAGGTCGCGCAGGTCACGCGGGCCGGAGATCCGGTCCAGCAGCCCCATCGTGGTTCCTTCCCGGACTCCGGTCTTGCCGCTCCGTGGTCAGCGTGCTGGGCTCGGCATGGTCAGCGCGATGGCACCAGCATAGGACGGGGTATCGGTCGCAGCGTGGTCCGCATCCGGCTCGGCGACGACCCCCGCTGCATCGCGATCGGAGGAAAGCCATCCGGCTCTTGGAAACGTGTGATTTCCTGATCGAGAAGCTGCAGTCGAGTCACTCGGGGGAAGGCACACGTGATCAGCAAGCTCGCCGGAGCCGTCGTCATCGCGCTCGTCCTGTCGCTGGTCGGCATGGCGCCCGCGCACGCCTACACCCCGCCCCCCGGGGCGGCTTTCAACGACCCTGGCGGCACCCGTGCCGAGCAGAACGGGCTCGCCGTCCGCGTCCGCGAGACGATCGAGAGTGTGCCGCGGGGCGGGATCATCCGGATGGCCATCTACTCCTTCGACCGAGCGGACATCGCCGACGCACTGATCGCCGCCTGCGGACGGCATGTCAGTGTGCAGATCGTCCTCAACGACAACTGGACCTCTGCGCCCACCAGGCGCATGCGCAGTCTCATGGGCACCGACATCGACCCGCGGTGGGACGACGCCTGCCACCCGCGCAGCGGGCCGAGGAACCGCGGAGCCCGTCGCACACCGCACCCGGTGCCGAGCTTCGTCAAGATCTGCGACTCGGCGTGCCGGGGCGGAGCGGGCAACCAGCACATGAAGTTCTTCGCGTTCTCCCAGGCAGGCAGCGCGTCGAACGTCATCATGACCGGCTCGGTGAATCTCACCGAGTACGCCGCCAGCACGCACTGGAACGACATGTACACCGTGGTCGAGAAGCCGGCGATGTTCGAGGCCTACGGCGCGATGCTCCGCGAGCTCGCCGAGGACACCAGGGTCCTCCAGCGCTACCGCGTGATGACCGACGGTGACTTCGTCACCGAGTTCGGTGCCAGATCCCTGACCACCCGTACGAACGACCCCGTCAAGCAGCGTCTCGACAAGGTGCAGTGCCGCACGGGGAGCGGGTACGGCGCCTCGGGCCGCACGGTCATCCGGATCGCAATGTATGCCTGGGTGGGCCGGCGCGGCCGGTTCCTGGCCGACAAGGTGGCCGACCTCGATCGCAGGGGGTGTGAGGTCCGCGTGCTCCTGAGCGGAGCGGCGCGCGGGGTCAAGCGCATCCTGCGCAACGGCGGAGTCTCCATGCGCAGCGCGGACCTCGACCTAGACGGCGACCCCGAGTCCGGTTTCGGCGAGACGGCCTGGGAACGTTTCACCCACGAGAAGTGGATGGCGCTCAACGGCCACTGGGACGGACGAGACCAGCGCATCGTCTGGACCGGCTCGGAGAACTGGTCGGACAAGTCGCTGATCAACGACGAGGTCACGCTCCAGATCCCCAAGACCGGCGCCCATCGTGCCTACGCGCAGCACTTCGACTACCTGTGGGACCACCGGACCCGGGCCTTCTGATCGGGCTCGCGGTCCCCGTCGTCGTCAGGGCCAGTGCCCGTGCAGATAGCTCTCACGCACCCGGCCGACCAGCATGGCCACGGCGTCCTCGTTCGGCGCGAACGGACCGGGGCGGTGGTGTGGGCTCGCGAGTCCCCGCTGCACCGATTCGCACGCCGCCCAGTCCTGGCGGTTGGTGAGGTCCCAGAAGTCCACGGCGTACGCCGGATCCGGCAGCGAACCGTCCGGCGAGGGCATCAGGAACCACGAGCACTCGATCCAGGTCCGGCCGGCTGAGAGTGGCACCAGCCGATGGGTCATCACGTAGTCGGGGTGCGCCGAGATCAGCAGGTTCGGCAGCAGGTGGACGTACTCCACGGTGGCCGGCGTCGCCCCGGGGATCGGGTTCCCTCCGCTGGCGCCCGAGAGCGACATCGTCTCCATCCCCTCGCGGAGCAGCATGGAGCCGCCGATCCAGGCACCGGGGAGGTCGTAGTTGTCTCCGGAGGTCGGGGGCGAGACCTGGCACAGCTCGGGGTGGATCAATGGGCAGTGGCAACACTCGTGGTAGTTCTCCGCGATGACCTTCCAGTTCGCTGCGACCTCGTAGCTGTGCCGCGCCGCGAGCCGGAGCCGTCCGGGGTCGTAGCGGTCCACCACTGTGGTGAGAGCCCCCAGATGGGTGCGGAAGGGTACGACGGCCGGGTCCCCCAGCGCATGGGCGCCGTGCCCGAACACCCATCCCGACCACACGGCGACAGGGAGCTCGACCAGGCCGTGCTCGCCCGGGTCGAAGCCGGCGACCTCCCCGAATCCCGGCGCCACCAGCAACGAGCCGTCCAGCCGGTAGGACCAGGCGTGGTACGGACAGACCACGACCCCGCGGTCGGACACGTCGTCGTCAGCAAGCAGCTCATGGGAGCGGTGGCGGCAGGTGTTCGCGAACATCCGGACCGCCTCGCCGTCGCAGACCAGCAACGCCGACACGTCGCCGACCCGCAACGCACGCTGGACGACCGGACGAGCACCGCCGCCCAGCAGCTCGTCCTGCCTGCCCAGACAGGTCCAGCTGCCGGCGTACAGCTGGCGCAGCTCCCACCCGAACACGTCAGCGGACGTGTAGGCCAGGGCCGGCAGCATCGTCTCGCCGTCGGCCCTGTCGATACGCATGTCGGCACGCTACAGCCGAGCCACGAACCGCTTGCCCCGCAGGGCTTCCTCGACCAGGCCGACCGATCGTCGATCCGCGAGCAGTCTGGCCGACTCGGTCTGCCACGCCTCGACGGCCCGCTCGACGGTGTCCTGGTCGACGACGTCGCCGAGGACGCCGCGGGCCTCACTGAGTCCGCGACGGACAGCGCTCTGGCCGGCCTCGACGTGCAGGACGGCGAACCGGGCGAGTACGACGTCGTGGCGCCGCAGCACCGGGTAGGAGCGGTACTCCGGCGGGCAGATGTCGAGGAGCCAGCCGACTGCCGAGTGCTCCCACCCAGGGGCTCCGGGCGGACGAACCTGACGCGGCCAGCCCGGTGGTGCGACCAGTTGGACCATGCCTTCGAGGATAGCAGCGTTATCGAACAGACGTTCGAGTCAAGAGGTGACCGGAGACGGCTGCGCACACGCCCTCGGAGCGGGCTTAGGCTGGCCTGATGATCTTCATCACGGCGAAGTTCCGCGTCCTGTCCGAGCACGCAGACGCGTGGCCCGAGATCTCCAAGGACTTCACTCGAGCCACGCGCGTCGAGCCCGGGTGTCTGTGGTTCGAGTGGTCACGGAGCCTGGAGGACCCGACAGAGTTCGTGCTCGTCGAGGCGTTCCGCGACGCAGCGGCTGGCGGCGCCCACGTGCAGTCCGAGCACTTCAAAGCTGCTCAGCAGTCTCTGCCGCCGTACCTCGCCAGCACCCCTCAGGTCGTGAACTTCGACCTTCCGCAGGACGACTGGTCCGAGCTCGGTGAGATGGCTGTCGACCGGTAGCCGGTTCCCCCGACTCAGCTGGTGATGAACGAGAAGCGCAGCTCGCGGCGGTGGTTGTCCACGTTGAGATCCACGAGGCACACACTCTGCCAGGTGCCGAGCTGGAGGTGCCCACCGAGCACCGGGAGGGTGGCGTACGGCGGCACGAGGGCAGGCATCACGTGGGACCGGCCGTGTCCGGGGGTGCCGTGGCGGTGCCGCCACCGGTCGTCCGAAGGGAGCAGGTCCTGCAGCGCCGCGAGGAGGTCATCGTCGGATCCGGCGCCCGTCTCCAGGATGGCGATGCCAGCAGTGGCGTGTGGAACGAAAAGGTGCAACAGGCCGTCGCCTGCATGGGTGACGAAGGCCGCGCAGTCGCTCGTGACATCGAGCACGGCCTCGTGATCACCCGTCCGGTAGCTCTTCGTCTCGCTGCGCACGAGGCCATCGTGGCACTCGCGACCACACCGTCACCGCGAAGCCACGTCTGACTGAGGCGTATCCTGCGCAGTCACAGTGACTGGAGGATCACGTGCGCGTTCTGTTCTCGTCGACGTGGGGCTACGGGCACCTGTATCCAATGCTGCCTCTCGCGCGGGCCTTCATCTCTGCCGGGCATGAGCTTCTCTGGGCAACGAGCGCCGACGCCTGTCCGCACCTAGCGGCCGCAGGGGTTGATGTCGCTGCGGCAGGGTTGTCGGGGCCGGAGCTGCAGGAGCGCGTCCCGGCACTGCGCACCTTGGCTGAAGGCGTGAACCCCGTGGACCGTGCAGCCGTCATGTTCCCGAGGCTGTTCGGTGAGACGTTTGCGCCGCCCATGACGGCCGATCTTCTTCCCCTTGCCACCCAGTGGCGGCCCGACCTCCTGATCCACGAGCACGGCGAGCTGGCGTCCCCACTGGTCGGTGCCGTTCTCGGGCTACCCAGCGTGACCCACGCGTTCGGCGGTGCGATCCCCGCTGAGATCGTTGCTGATGCCGGGGAGAGACTTGCCGCTCTGTGGGCTGCGCACGGACAGTCGACACCCCCCTACGCCGGATGTTTCACGTCGCTGTACCTCGACATCTGTCCCCCCTCCGTCCAGTCCGTGCCGACCGACCACATCGAGGCCACCCAGCAGCTGCGCCCGGTGCCGGACACGGGGACAACCCCCGAGACTGTGCCGGCCTACCTCGAAGACGACGGGCGTCCACTGGTCTACGTCACGCTCGGAACGGTGCAGAACCGGTCCCCCGTCCTGAGACCTGTCGTGGAAGCCGTGTCCGAGCTGCAGGTGCGGTTGCTGGTCACCGTCGGACCGGACGGCGACCCGGCTGCTCTGGGGAGCCAACCGGCGAACGTGACGGTGGAGCACCGGGTCAACCAGGCACGGGTCCTCGAGCACTGTGCGGTCGTGGTGTCCCATGCCGGATCCGGGACCCTTCTAGGGGCACTCGCCCACGGGATCCCTCAGCTGTGCCTCCCGCAGGCAGCTGACCAGTTCCGTAACGCGGAAGGAGGCGATCGCGCCGGTGCTGCCTTGGTGCTCGCCCCGGCCGACACTTCGCCGGAAGCAGTCACGAACGCCGTCGAGCGACTGTTGACCGAGGAGAGCTTCCGTCGCGCTGCGGTGCGCCTGGCCGCCGAGATCGACGCCATGCCGTCGCCAGCTGGCGTGGTTGACGTGCTCACCCACCGTTTCGCCCCCAGCTAGCACCCGCCAGCTGCCTGCCGAGTCGGCGCATCCGCACGTCCGAACACGGCCGAGTCGGCGCTCCGCACGCCTCGCAGAGCCGGTCACATGACCGGCCTCGCGTCCGGCTCGGCTCGGTTGGCACGCTGAAGCGCTGTCAGCAGGTAGCCGCAAGCAAGCAGTTCGCAGATCTGCCCTGCCCACCCTCGTGACGAGGCCGACTCGGGGCGGTTTTCGCGTGCGGACGCGCCGACTCGAGGCGGTTTTCGCGTGCGGACGCGCCGACTCGACGGGCTCAGCCCTTGCTGTTCAGCAGGCTGCGGAGCACGAACTGCATGATGCCGCCGTGTCGGTAGTAGTCGGCCTCGCCCGGGGTGTCGATCCGCACGACGGCGTCGAACTCGGTGTCGCCCCCAACACTGTCACCGTCCCCGGCGGCGACGACCCGCACTGTCCTGGGAGTGGTGCCCTCGTTGAGCTCGGTCACCCCCGAGACGGAGAAGGTCTCCTCGCCGGTGAGCCCCAGCGACGCGGCCGTCTCGCCCTCGGGGAACTGCAGCGGCAGGACGCCCATGCCGATCAGGTTCGACCGGTGGATCCGCTCGTAGGACTCCGCGATCACGGCCTTCACCCCCAGCAGAGCGGTCCCCTTGGCCGCCCAGTCGCGTGAGGACCCCGAGCCGTACTCCTTGCCGGCGAGCACGACCAGCGGCGTGCCCGCTTCGAGGTAGCTCTCGGAGGCCTCGAACACCGAGGTCACCTCCCCACGCGCGCTGAAGTCGCGGGTGACGCCTCCCTCCGTGCCCGGTGCCAGCTGGTTGCGCAACCGGATGTTGGCGAACGTGCCGCGGATCATCACCTCGTGGTTGCCGCGCCGCGAGCCGTAGGAGTTGAAGTCCCGTTGCTCCACGCCGTGCTCGGCGAGATAGCTACCCGCTGGTGAGTCCTTCTTGATCGCGCCGGCCGGCGAGATGTGGTCGGTGGTCACCGAGTCACCGAGCTTGAGCAGCGCCCGGGCACCGGCGATGTCCTCGACCGGCGTGGGCGACTCCGGCATGCCCTCGAAGTACGGCGGCTTGCGGACGTACGTCGACTCCGGGTCCCACGCGAAGGTGTCGCCCTCGGGGGTCGGCAGCGACTGCCACCTCTCGTCGCCCGCGAACACGTCGGCGTAGTCACTGGTGAACATCTCCGAGGTGATCGCACCCGCGATGACCTCTTCGATCTCCGTGGGCGACGGCCAGATGTCCAACATGTAGACATCGTTGCCCTCGGTGTCCTGACCGAGCGGCTCGTCGAAGAGGTCGATGTCCATCGAGCCGGCCAGGGCGTAGGCGACCACCAGTGGCGGCGAGGCCAGGTAGTTCATCTTCACGTCCGGGTTGATCCGGCCCTCGAAGTTGCGGTTGCCGGAGAGCACCGAGACGACGGCAAGGTCGTTTTCCTGGACTGCCGCCGAGACCTCGGGGATGAGCGGACCGGAGTTGCCGATGCAGGTCGTGCAGCCATAGCCGACCAGGTTGAAGCCGAGCTTGTCGAGGTACGGCGTCAGCCCGGCTCTCTCGTAGTAGTCCGAGACGACCTTCGAGCCGGGCGCCAACGTGGTCTTCACCCACGGCTTGGTCTGCAGGCCCTTCTCGACCGCCTTCTTGGCCAGCAGCGCGGCACCGATCATCACCGACGGGTTGGACGTGTTCGTGCAAGAGGTGATTGCAGCGATCGCGACGGCGCCGTGGTCGACCTCGAACCGCGTGCCGTCGGAGAGGGTGACCGAGACAGGGTTGTGCGGTCGGCCGTTCGAGCCGGATGAGACGTGGTCAGTCGGGGCGGCCTCACCGTGCCCGTTGGCGGGTGAGTCCGAGGCGGGGAACGACTCGGCGACGGACTCGTCGTAGCCGTTCTCCTCACCTTCGGTGTCCACGTAGTCGGCCAGTGCACCGCGGAAGGCGGTCTTGGCATCGGAGAGCGAGACCCGGTCCTGGGGACGCTTCGGTCCGGCCAGTGACGGGACGACCGTGCTCAGGTCGAGCTCGAGCCTCTCGGAGAAGCGGGGTTCCGCGTCGGGATCGTGCCAGAGGCCCTGCTCCTTGGCGTAGGCCTCGACCAGTGCGAGCTGCTCCTTCGGGCGTCCGGTGAGCTCGAGATACTTGACCGTCTCCTCGTCGAGCGGGAACACCGCGATCGTGGAGCCGAACTCCGGCGACATGTTTCCGATCGTCGCCCGGTTCGCCAGGGGTAGCACCGAAACGCCCGGACCGTAGAACTCGACGAACTTGCCGACGACGCCGTGCTTGCGGAGCATCTCTGTGATCGTCAGCACGAGATCAGTGGCGGTGGCGCCCTCAGGCAGGTCACCCGACAGCTTGAAGCCCACCACCCGCGGAATGAGCATCGAGACCGGCTGACCGAGCATGGCCGCCTCTGCCTCGATCCCGCCGACCCCCCAACCGACGACGCCGATGCCGTTGACCATGGTGGTGTGCGAGTCCGTGCCGACACAGGTGTCGGGATAGGCCTGGAGGACCGCGTCGCCGGTCGAGCTCGTCGATGCCCGGGTGAACACGGTGCGTGCCAGGTGCTCGATGTTGACCTGGTGCACGATACCGGTGCCTGGCGGCACGACCCTGAAGTCGTCGAACGCGCCCTGCCCCCACCGGAGGAACTGGTAGCGCTCACGGTTGCGCTCGTACTCGATCTCGACGTTGCGCTCGAAGGCCTCGGGTGTGCCGAACACGTCGGCGATCACGGAGTGGTCGATGACCATCTCGGCGGGTGCCAGCGGGTTGATCCTGGACGCATCGCCACCCAGCTCCTCGACCGCCTCCCGCATGGTGGCGAGGTCGACGACGCACGGCACGCCGGTGAAGTCCTGCATGATCACGCGAGCCGGGGTGAACTGGATCTCCTTGCTGGGCTCGGCGTCGGCGTCCCATGACGCGAGTCCGCGGATGTCGTCGGCGGTGATGTTGACACCGTCCTAGGTGCGCAGCAGGTTCTCCAACAGAACCTTGAGGCTGTAGGGCAGCGACGTCACGTCGACCCCGTCCCCGGTCACCGCGTCGATGCGGTAGATCTCGTAGGCCGTCCCGTCCACGTCCAACGTGCCCTTGGCACCAAAGCTGTCCTTGCTACCCGATCCCGGCATCTGTCCATCTCCTCATGACGTCGGCGTGTCGCTGCCGCCCATCTTGCCCATGCCTTCCCGTACCCCGGTAGTGAGGCTCCATGGGCCGGCGGCGGATGCGGCTGACAAACTCTCTTGACGTCAAGATACACGAGTCGAGAAGTTGAGTGGTCAGTGCCTCCCCGGACGCCACCGGATCCCCCGAACGCGCCGAACCCTCAGCCGTCTGTGCCTCTGCGTTCGAGGAGGGCTACGCACTCGACGTGGTGCGTCATCGGGAACAGGTCGAAGGCGCGAAGCTGGGACAACCGGTAGCCTCGCTCGCCGAACAGCGCCACGTCCCGCGACAGTGCGGCCGGGTCGCACGCAACGTAGGCCACCGCCCGGGGAAGACGGTCTGCGACCTGGTCGACGACGGCCCGCTTCGCGCCCTCGCGTGGCGGGTCGAGGACGACAAGGTCAACGGGTTCTGGCGGCTGGCTTCCGAGGTCCCGGTCGACCGATCCCCGACGCACCACTGCCGTGGGGTACGACGACAGGTTGGTCCGCGCGTGCTCGGCCGCGCGCCGGTCCCCCTCGACCGCGACCACGCTGCCGGTGGGTCCGACCGCCTCCGCGAGGAACGCCGAGAACAAACCGACACCGGCGTAGAGGTCCAGACACCGCTCCCCCGGCGCCGGACGCAACATCGAGAGCACGACCTCGACCAACAGCGCAGGAGCGCCCGGATGCACCTGCCAGAACCCGTCACCGGCCACCTCGAACAAGTGCCGACCGGCAGTGGTCTCGACGAGCTCGACCACCGGGTCCCGCTCGACCGCCGGGCCGGGCACCGGGCCCGTCTTGACCACCTCGCGGGCGTCGTGCCGGCTGATCAGGCAGTCGTCCACCGCCACCACCTGGTGCGAACGGTGTTTGCGGAACCCACGGCGTCCGTCTCGGTCGACGGCGTACTGCACCCGCGTGCGCCACCGCAGACCCTCCACGTCCCCCGGGACGGGCTCGACCTCGATGCCCACCTCGAGTCCGGCGAGCCTGCGCATCTGCTCCGTGACGACGGCCGCCTTCAGAGACCGCTGAGCAGCGAGGGAGACATGTTGGAAGTCGCACCCGCCGCAGGCGTCGGGACCGGCGAACCGGCACGGCGCAGACACCCGGTCGGGTGCGGCCGAGAGGACAGCCACCGCGTCGCCGCGGAGGAACCGAGACCCCTCGTCGCCTTCGGTCACGCGCACCGTCACGCGTTCTCCGGGCAGAGTGTGCCGGACGAAGATCACCCGACCCTCATGGCGGGCGACGCAGTGCCCGCCGTGTGCGACCGGCCCCACCTCGACCTGGTAGGTCACATCCACCAGGGAACGGCCCCGCTTCTCGCGGCGGCGGGGCCTTCGGGTCAACTTTGACCGCCCGGACCGCCCGGACCGTCCGGCTCGTCCGGAGCGCGGTCGTGCACCACACCTCGTCGGATGTCACCGGGTCGGGTCTTCGTCAGCTCCCGGTCGGCGCGCGCCTTGGCCACGATGGACGACCGCAGCTGGTAGGGCACCGAGATCACCATCACCCCGGGCGTGAACAGCAGACGCCCCTTGAGACGAAGCGCAGTCTGGTTGTGCAGCAGCTGCTCCCACCAGCGCCCGACGACGTACTCAGGGATGTAGACGGCCACCACACCGCGTGGGTTGGCGTCGCGGATGCTGCGCGTGTAGTCGACGATCGGCTTGATGATCTCCCGGTACGGCGAGTACAGCACCTTGAGCGGCACGTCGATGCTGCGGTCGTCCCAGTCGTCGAGGACCCGCGCGGTGGTCACCGTGTCCGTGTCGACCATGACCGCCTCGAGGACGTTCGGGCGAGCCGCCTTCGCATAGGCCAGCGCCCGCATCGTGGGTTTGTGCACCTTGGAGACGAGGACGATGGCATGGACGCGGGTGGGAAGCACCTGGTCGTCGTCCTCGACCATCAGCTCGCTGGTCACCTTGTCGTAGTGCCGGCTGATCCCCTGCATGATGGCGAAGAACGTGCCCATCGCCAGGATGGTGATCCAGGCCCCGGCGAGGAACTTGGTGATGAGGACGATCACGAGTACGACGGCGGTCATCCCGAGGCCGAACGTGTTGATCCCCCGCGACCGCATCATCCGCCGTCGTACCTGTGGATCGGTCTCGGTCCTCAGGTGGCGTGTCCAGTGCCGGATCATCCCGAGCTGGCTGAGGTTGAAGGAGACGAAGACACCGACGATGTAGAGCTGGATCAGTCTCGTGGTTT
>JBPCND010000355.1:0-7961 GCA_051001655.1 Nocardioides sp.
ACTCGGTGGGTTTGGGGCGTGCGGACGTGCCGACTCGGCGGGGGTGCGGTCAGAGGGCAGCGAGGTCCTTGAGGTCTCCGAGGATCCGATGGATCTGGCTCACCAGCGAGAGATGACCCTCGTCCTCGAACAGGTGCGCCCGAGCGCCCGGGATGTGGTCCGCGAGCCAGGCACCGTGCGCGTAGGGGACCATTGCGTCCTGGCGACCCTGCCAGACCGAGACCGGGACGTGGATGCTCGAGACGTCGAAACCCCAGGACGTCACGATGGCCAGGCCGTCGTCACGCGCGCCGATCACCCCTTGGGCGCCGGCGCGGTGGAAGCTGTCGACGAGCACCGCGGCCATCTCCTCGTTGACGAAGGCGGCGTCCACCGGCGTCAGCAACCCGCCGAAGGCCTCCACGAGCTGGTCCGGAGTCGCGGCGAACAGCGGCGGCAGGGTCCGCTCGAGGAGGGCCTGGTAGACCTCGGCGCCTTGGACCGCGTGCTCGAAGTCCTCGACGTTCTCCGGCCCCATCCCGGCGGACCAGTCCAGGCCGTCGGCGTCGAACGGTGCGACACCGGCCAGCGTCGCGGCCGCCCGGCAGCTCGCGGACAGCAGCGCCGCGCAGCCGAGGGCGCGTGGCCCTCCGCCGGACCAGCCGAGCGTCACGAACTCCTCGATGCCGAGGTGGTGCAGCACCACGGAGCTGTCCTGGACGTCGTCGGCGACGAGGGCCGGCTGTGGACGTGGGCTCGAGGCGCCGTACCCGGGTCGCGAGTACGTCACCAGCCGCAAGCCCTGCGCCGAGGCCGCGCCGTCGATCTCGGGGTCGTGCACCGCGGCCGAGGGCGTGCCCGAGTGGTAGAGCAGCGGGAAGCCGTCGGGATCGCCACCGATGAGCACCTCGAGGGTGCGTTCGTCGGGCGTCGTCATCGGGAATGCGTCGTGAGCTGCCATCCCGCCCACGCTAGAGCGTCGCGCCCTGCACGGCACCAGCGCCCCGTATCCTCCGACACGTGGCCCGACAGATCGCCCTGCTGACGAACCCGGCCTCCGGTAAGGGCAGGGGGCGGCGTACGGCGGCCATCGCGCTGCCTCGCCTGCGAGAGGCCGGCTTCGGGGTCCGCGAGCTCGAGGGCAGGGACGCCGACGAAGCACTCGACCTCGCCCGGGAAGTGGTCGCCGACGAGCTGGAGGCGCTCGTCGTCTGCGGCGGCGACGGGATGGTGCACGTGGCCGTCCAGGCTCTGGCCGGCAGCAGGACCGCCCTCGGGGTGATTCCCGCCGGCACTGGCAACGACGTGGCCCGCGCGCTCGGCGTGCCGCGGAACGACCCGCAGCTGGCGGCCGACGTCGTGATCGCCTCCCGGGTCCGTGAGGTCGATCTCGCGCAGGTGGGTCCGACGTACTTCGTGAGCGTCCTCGCGACCGGATTCGACTCGTTGGTCAACGACCGCGCCAACGCGATGCGCTGGCCACGGGGCCAGATGCGCTACAACCTGGCGACTCTCGCCGAACTCCGAGCGTTCGAGCCGCTGCCCTACGTCCTCGAGCTCGACGGTCGGCCACGTAGCCTGGAGGCCATGCTTGTCGCCGTCGGCAACGGACCGTCGTACGGCGGCGGTCTCCGGATCGCCCACGGGGCTTCGATCGACGACGGGATGCTCGACGTGGTGATCATCAGGCCGATGTCCAAGGGGAAGCTCGTGCGGACCTACCCGAAGCTGTTCTCGGGCAGGCACGTCGAGATGCCGGAGTTCGAGCACCACCGGGTCCGCGAGGTCTCCGTCTCGGCGCCGGGCATCGTGGCCTACGCCGACGGAGAGCGGATCGGTCCGCTGCCGTTGACGGTCCGGGTGGCCCCGAGGGCACTGCGCGTGCTGGCCGGCTCATGAGCTCACCGGCCGAGCGATACGCCACATTCCGCCGCGAGCAGGACAGCCCACTCCTCGCGGACTTCACCGCGCTCTACGACTTCGAGATCGACGCCTTCCAGATGGAGGCCTGTCGGGCCTTGGACGCGGGCCGGGGCGTGCTGGTCGCGGCGCCGACCGGCTCGGGAAAGACGCTGGTGGGGGAGTTCGCGGTCCACCTCGCGCTGAACCAGGGCCGCAAGTGCTTCTATACCGCCCCGATCAAGGCGCTCTCGAACCAGAAGTACGCCGACTTCGTCCGCCGCTACGGAGCCGACCGGGTGGGTCTGCTCACCGGGGACAACACGATCAACGGCGAGGCGCCGATCGTGGTGATGACGACCGAGGTCCTCCGGAACATGCTGTATGCCGGCTCCGGCACCCTCACCGACCTCGGTTACGTCGTCATGGACGAGGTGCACTACCTCGCCGACCGGTTTCGCGGGGCGGTCTGGGAGGAGGTGATCATCCACCTGCCCGAGTCCGTCGCCCTGGTGTCGCTGTCGGCCACCGTGTCCAACGCCGAGGAGTTCGGCGACTGGCTGGCCACCGTCCGCGGTGAGACCACCACGATCGTGGAGGAACGTCGGCCGGTGCCGCTCTACCAGCACGTGCTCGTCGGGCGCCGGATGTACGACCTGTTCGCCGACGACGGCACCGACGGCACGGGCGCCAGCGCCGGGGCGGGGGCCGACGGGCCTGGCCCGGGCGCGGCGCGCGAGGCGAAGGTGAACCCGGAGCTGTTCCGGGTGGCACGTGAGGACTGGCGGGCCGGCCGGGCCGGTGACCGCCGGCGGCGTGGAGGACCCCGCGACCGTCGTACATCCGGGGGTCGACCCCGGACCGGTCCCCGGCTGCCCACCCGCTTCGAGATGGTGGAGAAGCTCGACTCACAGGGGCTGCTGCCCGCGATCGTCTTCATCTTCAGCCGGGTTGGCTGCGACGCAGCTGTGACGCAGTGCCTGAGCGCCAACCTCCGGCTCAACTCACCGGAGGAGCGCCAGGACATCGTGGCATTCGTGGAGGAGCGCTGTCGCAACCTGCCCGAGGAGGACCTCACCGTCCTGGGCTACCACGACTTCCTCGACGGCCTCTCGCGTGGGGTCGCCGCCCACCACGCCGGCATGCTGCCGACCTTCAAGCACATCGTGGAGGAGCTGTTCGCCACCGGACGGTGCAAGGTCGTGTTCGCCACCGAGACCCTGGCGCTCGGCATCAACATGCCCGCCCGCAGCGTGGTGATCGAGAAGCTCAGCAAGTGGAACGGCGAGACCCACGCGGACATCACGCCGGGGGAGTACACCCAGCTGACGGGACGCGCCGGTCGCCGCGGCATCGACGTCGAGGGCCACGGAGTCGTCCTGTGGCAGCCCGGCCTCGAGCCGAAGTCGGTCGCGGGCCTGGCGTCGACGCGCACCTACCCCCTCAAGTCGTCCTTCCGGCCGTCGTACAACATGGCGGTCAACCTGGTCCATCAGGTCGGCCGGAGCACCGCACGTGAGCTCCTGGAGTCCTCCTTCGCGCAGTTCCAGGCCGACAAGGCGGTGGTCGGCCTCGCGCGGCAGCTGCGCAAGGCGGACGAGGCCCTCCAGGGGTACGTCGACGCGGCCACCTGCCACCAGGGCGACTTCATGGAGTACGCCGGCCTGCGCCGCCGGCTCACGGAGGTCGAAGCCGACCATGCCCGCGTGCGACGGACCGATCGTCGCGATGAGATCGTCACGTCCCTGGAGTTGCTCAGGGCCGGCGACGTCATCGAGGTGCCGGCCGGCAGGTTCGCCGGCCTCGCCGTCGTCGTGGATCCAGGCATCCGGTCGGACCGGGACGGCCCACGGCCCTACGTCCTGACCGCCGACCGGCACGCGAAGCGGCTCTCCACAGCCGACTTCACGGCGCCGGTGGCCGCGTTCACCCGGTTGCGGATCCCGAAGTCGTTCAACGGCCGCAACCCACAGGCCCGACGTGACCTGGCGTCCGCGCTGCGTTCGCGCACCCAGGGCCTGACCCCTCCGCCGCCGGGCCGGGCCCGCCCACCAGCCGGCGGGATGCTCGGTCCTCGGCGTGGCGGTGGAGAACCGGAGGTGGAGCGGATCCGTGCCGCGTTGCAGGCACATCCCTGCCAGAGCTGCCCCGATCGTGAGGACCACGCCCGGTGGGCGGACCGACACTTCAAGCTCAACCGGGACACCCGCACTCTCGAGCGCCGGATCGAGCAGCGCACGAACACCATCGCGCGGCAGTTCGACCGGGTCTGCGAGGTGCTCACGGCGCTGGACTACCTGGACACCGAGGACGCGGTGACGGCCACTGGGCAGCGGCTGATGCGGATCTACACCGACATGGACCTGGTGGCCGCGGAGTGCCTGCGCAGGGGGGTCTGGGACGGGTTGTCGCCGAGCGGGCTGGCCGCCGCGCTGTCGGCTCTCGCCTTCGAGGCACGCCGCCCCGACGACGCCCGTTCACCCCGCCTTCCCGGTGGGCCGGTCCGGCAGGTCCTGGCCGACATGGTCGAGGTGTGGGCAGCCCTCGACGCGCTGGAGCGCGAGCACAAGCTCGACTTCCTCCGCGAGCCCGATCTCGGGTTTGCCTGGGCGGCCTTCCGCTGGGCCGAGGGTGCGCCGCTGGACGAGGTGCTCGACGAGACCGACCTGGCCGCCGGTGACTTCGTCCGGTGGATGAAGCAGCTGCTCGACCTGACCGACCAGGTGGCCGACGCCGCGGGCGAGGGGGAGCTACGTCGTACTGCCCGGGCGACTCGCGAGGCACTGCGCCGCGGCGTCGTGGCCTACTCCTCCGTCAGCGACTGAGCGGCCTGGCCCCGCGGACGGAGCTCACGGCCTGGTCGTGGCCGCCGGGGACGAGACCGCCACCGCGGCGTCTCCGTTGTTCACGATCTGGACCCATCCGTTGAGGTAGCTGTTGTCGTTGATCGGGTCGGTGTTCAGCACGCACGCGCCGACCCGCCAGGTCCCGGCGCCTGGGACCCGGCTGCCGGCCGCGGACTGGGAGCTGCGCAGCGTGCCGAGCTCGATCTCGGAGAAGCCGAGTCCGGAGAAGTTCGTGATCGCCCCACCGGTCGAGCTCTGCGAGCACAGGTCGAACCGCGCCGACGTCGAGCCGGCATCCACACCGAGCGGGACCATCGCCGCGGCGACGAGCCGTTGCGTGGCAGTGGTGGTGACGGTCGCGGTGGGCCCGGCGAACTGCCAGTCGGTCACCGCCGCGAGGTCGAGAACCGGACCGGCGAAGTTGGCGACCGCCACTACTCCCTGCGGGCCTCTCGCTCCCCGAGCCCCGGTTGCGCCCGTCGGACCGGTCGCACCGGCGGCGCCCGATGGCCCTGTCGGGAGAGAGGCGGCGGCGAAGTCCGACGCCCTGAGCGAGCCGTCCTTGACGTCCCTGCCCTGGACGGTGCCGTCCTTGACGTCCCTGCCCTTGATGGTGCCGTCCTTGACGTCCCTGGACCTGACGTCGTCGTTCCTGAGATCTCTCGACGCGACGGTGCCGTCCAAGATGTCGGCGCCGGTGATCATGCGCGCCGCGTCGGCGACCACGGGGTTGGTCAGGGCCAGCGCCGCGACGAGGGTGGTGACCGAGGCGAAAGCGAGCTCCCTGCGCATAGGGGGCTCCTGGGGATCGGATCGCGGGATGTCTGCTCCGCGACAGTAGCCCAACCCTTTACCTTGTGTGCGTGGATTCACTCAGGTCACCGGACGGTTCTCGTAGGGCGTCGAAAGCACGATGGTCGTGCGCGTGGTGACGTTGGCCGTGGCACGGACCCGGGCAAGTAGGTCCTCCAGGTCGACCGGGGTCGCGACCCGGACCTTGAGGATGTAGGACTCGTCGCCGGCGACCGACCAGCAGCTCTCGATCTCGGTGATTCCCGAGACCCGGTCGGGGGAGTCGTCAGGTGCGGAGGCGTCGATCGGACGGATGGAGATGAAGGCCGTCAGCGACTTGCCGACCTGGTGGTAGTCGATGGTGGCACCGTAGCCCTGGATGATCCCCCGCTGCTCGAGGCGCTTGACCCGTTGGTGAACCGCCGACGTGGACAGTCCGGTGGCCCTGCCCAGGTCGGTGAAGGACATCCGGCCGTCACCGGCAAGCAGCGAGATGATGTGCTGGTCGAGTGCTTCCACGGGGTGCACCCTAGCGGCCGGACCCGGCGAACGGCCCCATGTCCGGGCACCGCCTCGGTCCTATGATCGAACCTGTGCCCACCCCCGGTTCCCGTCTCATGCTGCTCGACACCGCGTCGCTCTATTTCCGGGCCTTCTTCGGGGTGCCGGACTCGTTCCGCGCCCCCGACGGCACCCCCGTCAACGCCGTACGTGGCCTGCTGGACTTCATCGCCCGGTTGGTGAGCGACTACCGGCCCACCCACCTCGCCTGCTGCTGGGACAACGACTGGCGGCCGCAGTGGCGGGTCGACCTGATCGGTTCCTACAAGGCGCACCGCGTCGAGGCTGTGGTGCCGGGTGGGTCGGACGTTGAGGAGGTCCCGGACCCGCTCGAGGTGCAGATCCCGGTGATCATCGAGGTGCTGGAGGCGTTCGGGATCCTGATCGTCGGCGCGGACGGCTTCGAGGCCGACGACGTGATCGGCACGCTGGCCACGGACGCGGGAATGCCGGTGGACATCGTGACCGGGGACCGTGACCTGTTCCAGCTCGTCGATGACGAGGCCCTGGTCCGGGTGCTCTACACGGCGCGCGGCGTCGGCCGGCACGAGCGGGTCACCGAGGGCGTCGTCCGGGAGAAGTACGGCGTCGCGGCCTCCCAGTACGCCGACTTCGCCACGTTGCGCGGGGACAGCTCGGACGGGCTGCCGGGAGTCGCCGGGGTGGGGGACAAGACCGCAGCCACGCTGCTCGACTGTTTCGGCGACGTCGCCGGGATCGTGGCGGCTGCCGCCGACCCCGACGCCGACCTCGCGCCGGGACCTCGCCGCAGGATCAAGGACGCGCTGGACTATCTCGCGGTGGCGCCTCGAGTCGTGGCTGTCGTCCGGGACATCGACCTGGGTGCACCTGACCTGACGCTGCCGCTCACCCCTGTGGACCCCGACGGAGTCGCCCGGCTAGCCGACCAGTGGGGCCTGAACAGCCCGGCCGGCCGGCTCGTCGAGGCGCTCACCGCCCTCCGCCACCCCTGAACCCCGATTCGTCTGCGGTATATGGGGGATTTCACAGGGGCGGATCGCAGACGAATCGGGGTTCAGGCGATCGTGAGCGTGGCGTGCTGGTGCTCCGCGGCACGACGCGACGCCGCCGCACGCTGCTCCGCCTCGGCGAGGTTGCTGCCGGCATGCTCGCGCCACCACTGCTGACCGGTCTCGGGCAACGTGTGGATCGGGTCGTAGTACTCGTAGTGCCGGGTCAACGCCTCGGGGTCGCTTGCCTCGATCGAGGTCCGGTAGTTCTTGGTCCAGTAGGAGATGCCGAGCTCCTGGTCGTAGTCGGCGAGCTGATGCACCCAGCGCTTGCCGACGAACGGCACGTCGCAGACGATGCGCGGCGTGGCGAAGCCAGGCAGGTATCCCATGATGTGGTGCTGGATCCGTTGGGCATCACCGACCGAGACCCGCCAGTGCTCGCTGAACGGAATCATGTCGCACATGTAGAAGTAGTAGGGCATGATCTGCGCGCCGTCGAGCAGGGCGAAGCACAGGTCGAGAAGCTCGTGCGGGTCGGCGTTGACGCCGTTGAGCAGCACGCCCTGGTTGCGGACGTCGCGGAGACCGGCGTCCAGCATGGCCCGGGTGGCGTCGGCGACCAGCGGGGTGATCGACGCGGCGTGGTTGGCGTGGGTGTGCATGGCCAGCGAGACACCGCGGTCCCGTGCGATCCGGGCAACCCGCTCCATGCCGGTGCGGACGTCGTCCTGCAACCAGTGCTGCGGCAGTCCGATCAGCGCCTTGGTGGCGAGGCGGACGTCACGGATGTTGTCGATCGCGAGCAGCCGGGTGAGGAACTCCTCGAGGCGCGCCCACGGCATGTTGGCCACGTCGCCTCCGGAGACCACGACGTCGCGCACCGACGGCGTACGACGGAGGTAGTCGAGCA
>JBPCND010000356.1:0-5646 GCA_051001655.1 Nocardioides sp.
GTAGGACACGTCTGCGCCGTTGCTGCTGGGATAGACGGTCGTCGTCGCACCGCCGGCGGACATGATTGCCAGGTCGGCGAGGATCCACTCGAAGCGCGTGCCCGACGCGATGCCCACCCGTTGTTCGGACTCGATCCCGAGCGCGATGAGTCCCGCGGCCAGCACGGTCACGCGCTCACCCGTCTCGGACCACGTCACCGACTCCCACGTCTCACCCTTCGGGTAGCGGAAGGCCTCCTGGTGGGAGCTGGTCCTCACCCGGTCCCGGAACTGCACGGCCACGTTGGGAGCGCGGTTGTCGATGGAGGAGGTGTCGTACTGCACGGGGGACACGGTCGATGGGCTCCCTGGTTCTCTGCCGAGCGGCGCGCTCGGCACGCACCGGCTCGCGTGGGCTGGTGGGAAACAATCTAGAACAACGGACTTACGCGTGGGTAGGCAGCGGCCGCTCGACGTACTGGTGCACCGCCTCTCGGGCTTCCGGGTCGATCCGGTCCAGACCGGCCAGCCGCGGCAGCAACGAACGCTCGGTCGTCAATGCACGGAACATCGTGGTGACGGTGACGTCGTGCTCGGGCCGGTGCTCGACCTCGATCGCATCGCCGGCGGCGAGCTGCCCCGGCTCGAGCACCCGGAGGTAGGGGCCTGGTCGCCCCTCGACCGTGAACCGCTTGACCCAGTGCGTGTCGTCGAAGCCGTGGCTGTCCAGCCACAGTGCGAAGGTCGAGCACGGGATCCGGACCGACACCACCTCGAGCAGCACCGTGCCGATCCGCCAGGTCTCCCCGACGAGCGCCTCGTTGACGTCGATCCCCGAGGTGGTCAGGTTCTCCCCGAAGAACCCGTGCGGGACGGTCCGTCCGAGGCGTTCGGTCCACAGGTCGAGATCCTCCTGGGCGAAGACGTAGACGGCCTGATAGACGCCGCCGTGGTGGGTCTTGTCACCCACCTCGTCATCCTCGACGCCATACTCCCCGACCCGCACCCGCGCCCCGACCGGTTGCTTGTCGATGGCCGTGAGCTCGCTCTGGCCGGCGAGCTCGCGGGCGGGGCCGACGTTGACGGAGAGCACCCGCGCTGAGGTCATGCGCCCAGTATCCTCAGAGAGCTTCGCAGGATCGGTGGTCACTTCTGGACCGCGGTACGGGCAGCGGAGACCGCATCCGCCCCACTGCCGAACAGCGCCTCTTGGCTGTAGCGCTCCCCCACCGCAAGGTCGTACTGCACCATCCGGTAGTCCTGCAGCACCTGGGTGGCTTGGGGACCCAGCTCGGACTCCGGGACCAGTCCCTTGCCTCGGTCGAGGTAGCGGCCCTGCTCCATCGCGGGCACCAGCTCGTGCAGCCGGGACAGCAGTGCGTAGTACGGCGGCACCTGCGCCCCTGCTGCGTCGTAGAGCATCGGCATGAAGTGGATCGGGCTGGTCAGCCTCTCGGTCGGCAGGCGGTCCAGAGGGAAGTTCGCCCACAGGAAGTACGGCGTCGAGAGCACTCCGACCTCACCGTTCAGCTCCCGTATCCGCTTCGGCCACACCGGTGGGTGGTGGTCGCCGTAGAAGATCACGGCCGTCCTCTCCGATGACCCCTCGAGCTCGCCGATGAAGTCCTCGAGCGCGGCGTCGGCGTAGCTGAGACCGCGGACGTATCCGGCGACGTGCTCCTCGTGGTTGCCGGACAGACCGGACACCGCGACCGGGTCGTCGTAGACGGACCGGCTCGGGAAGTGGTTCTGCATCGTGACGAGGTTGACCAGCAGCGGCCGGTCGCTGCGCTCGAGCTGGTAGGACACCTCTTCGTACGCCGAGGCGTCGGAGATCCGGGGGTTGTCATCGATCGTCGCCTCGGACTGCATCTCGCCCTCGGAAATGAACTCGTCCATCCCCAGCACCGGGTAGACCGTCTCGCGTCGGTAGAGCTGCGTCGTGTAGGGGTGGATGGCGACCGCGTCGTGACCCCGGTCATCGAGGAGCTGCACCGCGGACGGGAACGAGGAGTACTCGGGCACCAGCATCTGGTAGGGGCAGTCCATCTGGGGGGTGAACTGGGACATCGACATCCCGGTCAGCGCCTCGAACTCCATGTTGGCCGTGCCGGCACCGTACTTCTGGGCGAGCATCGTCCCTGAGGTGGTCTCCGACATCAGCCGGTGGGTGAACGGGATGGGGTCGTCCTCGAGCCGGATCCCGGACATCTTCGTGGGGTCGGTGAACGACTCGCTGAGCACGTGCACGATGTTGACGTCGTCCAGGACACCCGGGCGACGGTCGCGGTTGGTCCGGTCGGCCACGTCGACGTACCGCCGGACGATGTCCTCCATCGACGCACGGGTGTAGTCGGGTGGCCGGTCCATGGCCGTCATGTCGAGGTTGTACAGCACTCCACCGACGAAGCCGTTGCGCAGATAGTTTGCCCCCTGCGCCCAGTAGGCCCACTCCGCGCCGCTCGCCTCGTAGGCGTCACGGAAGTTGTTGCCCGGGTGGTTGAAGTTCCCCACATAGGCCAGGAAGGAGACCGACAGAACGCCGGCGACCAGACGACTGAGGACGCTCCGGCGCCAGGCGTGCGGATCGGAGCGCCGGCTCGCCCGAGGGCGGGACCGGGCGAGCCGACGGGCACCGGCGACGATCGCGACGGTGACGAGCGCCACCGCGACGACGAGCAGGAGTACGTCGCTGGGCCCGACCATCTCGGTGAGGAAGCCGAGCTGCGACACGTAGACCAAGTCCGAGGGCAGGATCGGCTCCAGCCGCAGGGTCATCTTCATGTGGTTGGCGTAGCCCAGCAGCGCCGTCAGGACCATGAGCACAGCGACGGCCACGGCCAGTCGGCCGACCACCGCCCAGACCAGGACCAGCACCACCCAGACGACGAACGTGCCGAGCAGGGTCAGCAGCGGGCCCTGCACGACGTCGCGTCGGTACAACGACCCGAGGCCGAAGTCGTTCTGGACGAGGTCCAGCGCCAGATAGCTGAGCAGTGCGCAGACCACGCTGACGAGCACCGGCACGGCGGCACGACGCAGCCACTGGGCGGTCTCCGCGCTCACGGGGATCCTCACGGCGTCACCTCCGGCGGGCACGTCGGGGTCGGTGGTCTGGTCAGTCCCCGACGGTACAGGGCCCGCGCCCTCTCCCCGGTCACCTGAGCCAGCGTCGACCGTGCGTCCCGGCCAGGGGGAGGGCTCAGTCCTGGACGGCCTTGGCCACGGCGAGGCACGTGGTCACCCAGTCGCGCTCCTCGCCGGAGAGGTCCCGGCCGGCTCGGGCAGCGTCCTCGATCGACCAGTGCGCATTGAGCACCACGCGGACGACGGCCCAGTCCCGGGCGCGGTCCTCGTCGAGCCCGCCGGTGTCCACCAGGG
The DNA here is from genome assembly GCA_051001655.1 of Nocardioides sp. Lineage (GTDB taxonomy): Bacteria > Actinomycetota > Actinomycetes > Propionibacteriales > Nocardioidaceae > Nocardioides_B. Next base: position 3,361 of record JBPCND010000356.1, read on the forward strand.
CATGGAACCGGTGGCGGGTGGCCGCCTGGACGTCACCGCCGGCGACCACCTCGTCCCAGCGGTTCCACAGCATCGGGGCCGGCTCGTAGTGCGGGTCCCCGGACATCGGCTTCGGGTCGATCACCAGCCAGGGCTCACGATCTCCCGCCAGCACGTTCGCGTAGTGCAGGTCCCCGTGCACCAGCGTCCCGGTCGACGCCGGGTCGTCGACGAGGTCACGCCCCAACGACAACGCCTGCTGGACCATCCGACGCGGCAGCGGGACGTCGGAACCGACCGCTGCCAGGGCGTCGAGCCAGCGGTCGACGTACGACGTGACCGTGCGCAGTTGCGGCAACGCGGGCCGGTGCAGCCGGCCGTAGAGCGATCCCACCACCTCACAGGCCTCCCCGTCCCCCAGCTGCGAGAGGTCCTCCCGGTGCAGGCGCTCGAGGAGCAGGGCACGGCGCGCCGGGTCGGCACGGAGCAGGCGTACGGCGCCGTCGCCGCCCCAGTGCTGCAGCGCGAGCGCCTCGTGCAGCGACTCGTCGTCGCCGTCGAAGGTGACCTTGAGCGCGGCCGGCCGGCCCGCCGTCGTCCGCACCGGCAGGACGACGGAGGCGAAGCCGTGCCACACCTCGACACCGTCCGTGCCGTCAGGGGTGAGCTCCCACGCGGCCAGCAACACCCGCAGCAGGGCCGGAAGTCGGTCCAGCCACGCCGACCACTCCGGCCCGAGTGCCCGCTGCTCCTCGAGTCCGGGAGGGATCACGAAACCCGGGGGCACGCGTGCTACTTCTTGCCCTTCTCACCAGGTGCGACGTCGGAGGAGAGGGCGGCGATGAAGGCCTCCTGCGGCACCTCCACACGGCCGACCATCTTCATCCGCTTCTTGCCCTCCTTCTGCTTCTCGAGCAGCTTGCGCTTGCGGGTGATGTCACCGCCGTAGCACTTGGCGAGCACGTCCTTGCGGATCGCGCGGATGGTCTCGCGGGCGATCACGCGGGCACCGATCGCGGCCTGGATCGGCACCTCGAACTGCTGTCGCGGGATGAGGTCCTTGAGCTTGCCGGCCAGGGCGACGCCGTACCCGTAGGCGGAGTCGCGGTGCACGATCGAGCTGAGCGCGTCGACCTTCTCCCCCTGGAGGAGGATGTCGACCTTCACCAGGTCGGCCGCCTGGTCGCCGATGGGCTCGTAGTCGAGCGAGGCGTAGCCCTTGGTCCTCGACTTCAGCTGGTCGAAGAAGTCGAAGACGATCTCCGCGAGCGGCATCGTGTAGCGCATCTCGACCCGGTCCTCGGAGAGGTAGTCCATGCCCTGCAGCTGGCCGCGCTTGGTCTGGCACAGCTCCATGATCACTCCGATGAACTCCGCCGGGGCCAGCAACGTCGCCTTGACGACCGGCTCGCGGACCTCGTTGATCTTGCCCTCGGGGTACTCACTCGGGTTGGTGACCACGTGCTCGCTGCCGTCCTCCATGAGGACCGAGTAGACGACGTTGGGGGCGGTCGAGATCAGGTCGATGTTGAACTCGCGCTCGAGCCGCTCGCGGACGATCTCCATGTGCAGAAGGCCCAGGAAGCCGATCCGGAAGCCGAACCCGAGGGCGTCGGAGGTCTCGGGCTCGTAGGCCAGCGCCGCGTCGTTGAGCTGCAGCTTGTCGAGGGCGTCGCGCAAGGCTGGGTAGTCGTCGCCGTCGATCGGGAACAACCCGGCGAACACCATCGGCTTGGGGTGCCGGTAGCCGCCGAGCGGCTGCGTGGCGCCGCGGTGCTGCGAGGTGACCGTGTCCCCCACACGCGACTGGCGGACCTCCTTCACCCCGGTGATGAGGTAGCCGACCTCACCGACCCCGATCTCGCCGGCCTTGACCGGCTCGGGTGAGATCACCCCGACCTCGAGCATCTCGTGGACGGCGCCGGTCGACATCATCTTGATCCGGTCCCGGTGGGTGAGCTTGCCGTCGACGACCCGGACGTAGGTGATCACGCCGCGGTAGGTGTCGTAGACCGAGTCGAAGATCAACGCCCGCGGCGGGGCGTCGGCGACCCCGACCGGAGCGGGGGTCTGCAGCACGATCTCGTTGAGCAGCCGCTCCACTCCGAAGCCGGTCTTGGCCGAGACCCGCAGGACGTCCGAGGGGTCACAGCCGATGATCCCGGCGAGCTCCGCGGCGTACTTCTCCGGCTGCGCCGAGGGCAGGTCGATCTTGTTGAGCACCGGGATCACGTGCAGGTCGGCGCCCAGCGCGAGGTAGAGGTTCGCCAGCGTCTGCGCCTCGATGCCCTGCGCGGCGTCGACGAG
>JBPCND010000357.1:0-4263 GCA_051001655.1 Nocardioides sp.
TGATGGCTGCCGCGCTGCGCCGGCTGGGATACCCCAACCCTGCACTCGATGAGCTCGGGACGTGCGTGCTCTACGGCGGGGGGGTGCCGGTGGGAGAAGTCCGCGCCGTGCTGCCAACGGACTGACCTCGCCCGCCGGACTATTCTGGTTCGCGTGATCGACCTCTTCACCGTGCAGAGCAGCATCATGCTGGCGCTGACCTTGGTGCTGTTCGGGTGCAAGGCGGTGGCGTTCGTCGACGCCGTGATGCGGCCGGAGAACGCCTTCGTGGCGGGCGGCAAGCAGACCAAGCCGTTCTGGTTGCTGGTCCTGGGTCTCGCGGTCGTCGCGAACACGTTGATCTGGTCCCCGCTCAGCTTTCTCAATCTGATCGGAACCGTCGCCGCACTGGTCTACCTCGCGGACGTGCGGCCGACGCTCAAGACACTGACTCGCCGCTGACGTGCGACTGGACGTCCAGCGGGGCGACATCGCCTCGATCAACGTCGATGCTGTGATCAACGCCGCGAGCCCGAGGATGCGCGGCGGCGGTGGGGTCGACGGGGCGATCCACAGCGCTGGGGGGCCGGCCATCCTGCGCGACTGCATCGCCCGCTACCCCGATGGGCTGCCTACCGGCGCCGCCGGTTGGACAACTGCCGGCGACCTTCCGGCCCGGTGGGTCCTCCACGTCGTCGGCCCCAACCGCTCCGCCGGCCAGGACGACCCCGAGCTGCTCGCCTCGTGCTACCGGAACGTACTGGCAGTCGCCGACGAGCTCGGCGCCCGTACCCTGGCCAGCCCGCTGGTGTCGGCCGGGATCTACGGGTGGCCGCTGGACGACGCCGCCCGGATAGCCGTGACCACCGTGGCGAACACCGAAACTGCTATCACCGAGGTCACCTTCGTGGCATTCAGCTCCGAGGCCTACCGCGCCCTCGGCGCGGCCATCGCCGAGCTGAACGGTTGAACATTCGACGGGACTTGAGGTCAGACCTTGACACGGCGGCCGCGGGTCTTGGCGCGTTCGGCGGCATCCAGTACGACCTTGCGCAGCCGGACTGCGGTCGGCGTCACCTCGACGCACTCGTCCTCGCGGCAAAACTCCAGCGCCTGCTCCAGGGAGAGCCGTCGTGGCGGGATCAGTCGCTCGAGCTCCTCGCCCGTGGACGAACGCACGTTGGACAGCTTCTTCTCCCTGGTGATGTTGACGTCCATGTCCTCGACCCGCGAGTTCTCCCCGACGATCATCCCCTCGTAGACCTCGGTGGTGGGCTCGACGAACAGTGACCCTCGCTCCTGCAGCTTGAACATCGCGTACGAGCTGGCCACACCGGCGCGGTCGGCGACCAACGAGCCCGTGGGTCGGGTTCGGAGCTCACCCGACCAGGGTTCGTAGGCCTCGAAGACGTGGTGCGCGATGCCGGTGCCGCGGGTGTCGGTGAGGAAGTCGGTGCGGAACCCGATCAGGCCACGTGCCGGCACGAGGAATTCCAGCCGCACCCAGCCGGTGCCGTGGTTGATCAGCTGCTCCATGCGACCGCGTCGTACCGCGAGCAGTTGCGTCACTGTGCCTAGGTAGTCCTCCGGGCAGTCGATGGTCAGCCGCTCCACCGGCTCGTGCAGTGCACCGTCCACCTGCCGGGTCACGACCTGCGGCTTGCCCACGGTGAGCTCGAACCCCTCCCGACGCATTTGCTCGACCAGGATCGCCAATGCCAGCTCACCCCGGCCTTGCACCTCCCAGGTGTCGGGGCGCTCGGTGGGCAGGACGCGGATGGAGACGTTGCCGACCAGCTCCCGGTCGATCCGGTCCTTGACCAGCCGGGCGGTGACCTTGGAGCCCTTGACCCGGCCGGCGATCGGAGAGGTGTTGATGCCCATCGTCATCGAGATGGCCGGTTCGTCGACGGTGATGAGGGGGAGCGGTACCGGGTTGTCGAGATCAGCTAGCGTCTCGCCGATGTTGATCTCCGGGATACCGGCGATGGCAACGATGTCGCCGGGGCCGGCTTGCTCTCCGGGCACCCGATCGAGCGCCCTGGTGATGAGTAGCTCGGTCACCTTGGCGCGATCCACCGAGCCGTCGCGTCGGCACCAGGCAACGGTCTGGCCCTTGCGCAGGACTCCCTCGTGGACCCGACACAGCGCCAGCCGACCGAGGAACGGCGAGGCGTCCAGATTGGTCACGTGGGCCTGTAGGGGTGCCCCTTCGGTGTAGACGGGCGCCGGGACCGTGTCGAGGATCGTCCGGAAGAGTGGCTCGAGATCCGGTGCGTCCGGCATGTCGCCGTCGACCGGCTGCTCGACCGACGCCCGACCGGCCCGGGCGCAGGCGTACACCACGGGGAAGTCGAGCGAGTCCGGTGCGGAGTCCGACTCCAACAGATCCAAGAACAGCTCATACGTCTGGTCCACCACCTCCCGGATCCGCGCGTCCGGCCGGTCGACCTTGTTGATCACAAGAACCACCGGCAGCTCGGCGGCCAGCGCCTTACGCAGGACGAAACGGGTTTGCGGCAGCGGGCCCTCGGAGGCGTCGACGAGCAGGACGACGCCGTCGACCATCGCGAGCCCACGCTCGACCTCGCCCCCGAAGTCGGCGTGCCCCGGGGTATCGATGATGTTGATGGTGACGCCACTGTCCGGTGCTCCAGGACCGCGGTAGCGCACCGCGGTGTTCTTGGCCAAGATCGTGATGCCCTTCTCCCGCTCGAGATCACCGGAGTCCATGACCCGGTCAGCAACGTCCTGATTGGCCCGAAACGCTCCTGACTGCCACAACATGGCGTCGACCAACGTTGTCTTGCCGTGGTCGACGTGCGCCACGATCGCGACGTTGCGAAGGTCTGGGCGGGTGAGCGTGGGCATGGGGGAGCGGCAATCCTTCGAAGGGGGGTCGCGGACGGCGCGACTGCCCCAGTCTATCGGCGCCACCTATCAGTGCCTGCTCTCGGCCGACGTTTGCCCGCCGAGAGCGCGGGGTACGCACAATGGCCTATGACTGAGTTGAACACCGAGCTGGTCGCGATCTACCTCCAAGACCATCTGGCCGGTGCCACGGTTTCGGTTGAGCTGTCTCGACGAGTGGCGGGCTCCCATGAAGGCACGCCACTCGGAGACGTTCTGGAGGCGCTCACCCTGGAAGCGATCAATGATCGTCAGGCTCTGGAGGACCTGATGGCGTTGCTGGACATTCAACCGGACCGGATCAAGACTGCCGCGGCGTGGGCGGGTGAGAAGGTCGGTCGGCTGAAGTTCAACGGTTCGCTGTTGCAACGCTCGCCCCTGAGCGACGTTGTCGAGCTCGAAGGCATGCAGATGGCGGTGGCGTGGAAGGCGGCCGGGTGGCGACTCCTGCAGTCGCTGGCGAGCGTCGATCCGCGACTTGGCGAGGCCGATCTCGACGACCTGGTACGGCGGGCCGACGATCAGATAACCAGGATCCAGGACCTGTTGGCCTCGCTCGTGCAGGAGCGGCTGACCGACTGACCTCGTTGCCTCGCCGCCTCAGCGCTCGCTCTCGGTGGAATGGATCAGGATCAGCCTGGGTTGAGCCAACGGCAGTGGAGGTAGCGCACATGAGTCGTGGCAGGCAGCGTGCTGGCGCCATCAGGCGCGTGGCGATGCTGTCCGTCCACACCTCTCCGCTGGACCAACCGGGAACCGGCGATGCCGGCGGTATGAACGTCTACGTCTTGGAGCTGGCCCGTCGGCTCGCCACGCTGGGAGTGGAGACCGAGGTCTTTACTCGGGCGACGTCCTCGCAACTGCCACCCGTGGTTCAGTGCGAACCGGGAGTCAGCGTCCGACACGTCGCCGCCGGCCCGTTCGAGGGCTTGTCGAAGGAAGGTCTTCCGGCGCAGCTGTGCCCGTTCGTACGAGAGGTCTTGCGGGTCGAGGCTGCTCACGCCCCCAACCGCTACGACGTCATCCACTCCCACTACTGGTTGTCCGGACAGGTCGGGGCCGTCGTGCGCGACTTGTGGGGGGTTCCGCTCGTACACACCATGCACACCACCGCCAAGGTCAAGAACGGCTCACTGGCACGAGGAGACACCCCGGAGCCGTGGGCCCGCGTCGTCGGTGAGGAGCAGGTCGTGGATGCGGCCGACCAGCTCATCGCCAACACGGCGGAGGAGATGCGCCAGCTGGTGGACCTCTACGGCGCCGATCCCGCTCGGATCGAGGTCGTCCATCCTGGTGTGGATCTGCGTATCTTCTCCCCGCAACCGACGCACGTGGCGCGGGCCGCCCTCGGGCTGCCCGAACGCGGCTCTGTGC
>JBPCND010000358.1:0-6247 GCA_051001655.1 Nocardioides sp.
GTGCCGGCCTCGGCGACACCGACCGCGCCGGACACCCCGGTGGGGGCGCGGAACTCCCCGAAGACTCCCGCAGTGCGCCGGCCCACTCTCCGGTCGTCACGCCTGCCCGAACAGCGGCAAGCGTGGCATCCATCAGGTTGGCGCTGCACCTCGCGTCAGCGGCCAGTCGCTGTAGCGCATCGTCGACCTCGGCCCGGCCCCGCTGCTCACGCCACCGCGCGAGTCCTGCGACGGCCGACCGCTCCGCCTCCGGGTCCGCCGTCTGAATCACGGCGTCCAGGTCGGCGGTCAGCGGCGACGGCTCGGTCGACTGATAGATGTTGACGCCGACCACCAGCTCCTGTCCGGACTCGATCCGGCCACGCCGCGCGGCGTGCGAGGAGACGAGGGCCTGCTTCATGTAGCCGGACTCGACTGCTGCCACTGCACCACCGAGCGCCTGGACCCGGTCTATCTCCTCGCGAGCACTGGCAGTGAGCTCGGCGACCTTGGCCTCGATGACGTGCGACCCGTCGAAGATGTCGTCGTACTCCAGCAGGTCCGACTCGAAGGCCAGCACCTGCTGCAACCTGAGCGACCACTGCTGGTCCCACGGCCGAGGCAGACCGAGCGCCTCGTTCCAGGCCGGCAGCTGGACCGCCCGCGCACGAGCGCTCCTGGACAGAGTGACGCCGAGCATCTCCAGCACGATGCGCTGCACGTTGTTCTCCGGCTGCGCTTCGGTCAGGCCCAACGAGTTCACCTGGACCCCGTACCGGAACCGTCGCATCGTCGCGTCCTGGACCCCGTAACGCTCGCGGGTGGTCTCGTCCCATAGCCTGACGAACGCGCGCATCTTGCAGGTCTCCTCGACGAATCGCACACCGGCGTTGACGAAGAACGACATCCGACCCACGACCTTGTCGAAGTCCTCCGGTGCGACCTGGCCCGAGTCACGCACGGTGTCGAGCACGGAGATGGCTGCGCAGATGGCGTAGGCGAGCTCCTGGGTGGGCGTAGCACCGGCCTCTTGCAGGTGGTAGCTGCAGATGTTGATCGGGTTCCATTTCGGCATGTGGCTGACGGTGTAGGAGATCAGGTCGCTGGTGAGCCGGAGCGAGTGGTCCGGGGGGAACACATAGGTCCCGCGGGAGAGGTACTCCTTGATGATGTCGTTCTGCGTCGTGCCGGCGAGCTTTCCGTGGACCGCCTGAAGGTCCACCTCGTCGCTGGTCGAGCTCTCTCCGGGGTTCGAGGCCGCCTGCTCCTCCGCGACCACCTGGTAGAGCGCGAGCAGCCACATCGCCGTCGCGTTGATCGTCATCGAGGTGTTCATCTCGGCCAGCGGGATGCCTTGGAACAACTCGCGCATGTCTCCGAGGTGGGAGACCGGCACGCCCACCTTGCCTACCTCGCCGCGGGCCAGCACCGAGTCCGGGTCATAGCCGGTCTGCGTCGGCAGGTCGAAGGCCACTGACAGGCCGGTCTGGCCCTTGTCGAGGTTCCGTCGGTACAACGCGTTGGACTGGGCGGCGGAGCTGTGACCGGCATAGGTGCGCATCACCCAGGGTCGATCCCTCTTCGGTGGCTCCCCCGCCGGTTCGCCCGCGACACCGCAGGACGACGGCTCGGTCATGCGCTGAGGGTACGGCGGTTCAGGCGCTCGCGCTCTCACGCTCCACCAGCAGAAGGCTCCGCACGCGGGTGAACGCGATGATCCGCCGCAACGAGGGACTGCAACCGCGCAGGACGAGCCGGCGGCCGTCGCGCTCCATCACCTTGCTGGCGGCGGCGAGCATGGTCATCCCGGTCACGTCGACCGACTCCACCGCCGACAGATCCACGACCACGTCACCGTGACCCGACATCAGCTCATGAAGCACCTCGCGGACCTGGCCCGTCGACCGGCCGTCCAGCGAGCCGGCAAGTAGCAACGTGTCGCCACTCTTCGTCACATCCATGTGGCTACCCCTGCCTGTGCGACCCGCCGAGTACCGCCCTCGTCATCACTATGACGCAGGACACAGTCAGAAGGTTGCACCTGCGTGTCGGCCACCCGCCGCAGGGCTTGTCTCAGCGAGTCGGGTCCGGCAGCCGAACGCGGGACACCTCGACGCCCAGTCCGGCGAGCAGCTCCGCGAAGTGCGGGTAGCCTCGGTCGATGTGATGGGACTCGGTGACCGTGGTCGTCCCGTCCGCGGCGAGGCCGGCCAGGACCAGTGCCGCGCCGGCCCGGATGTCGTGGGCAACGACCGGTGCCCCGGAGAGCACCGGCTTGCCGCGCACGACGGCATGGTGTCCATCGGTGCGCAGATCTGCCCCCAGTCGGGCCAGCTCCTGCGCGAACATGAAGCGGGACTCGAACACGTTCTCGGTGATCATGGCCGTTCCGTCGCTCACTGCCGCAAGCGCCATCGCGAACGGCTGCAGGTCGGTCGGGAACCCCGGGTAGGGCAAGGTGACGACGTCGAAGGAATCCAGTCTCTTGTCCACCCGCACCCGGAAGCCTGGCTCTTCCTCGTCCACCTCACCACCGGCCGACACGAGCTTGTCCAAGACGATGTCGAGGTGGTGTGCGCACCCTCCCAGCACCGTCAGATCTCCGCCGGCGATGGCCACCGCGAAGGCCCACGTCCCGGCCACGACGCGGTCGGTCACCGTCGCGTGCTCGACGGGCTGTAGAGCAGAGACACCTTCGACAGTGAGGGTCGACGACGAGCCCCCGTCGATGCGGGCACCCATGGAGAGGAGCATCTCGCAGAGGTCGTGGATCTCCGGCTCGCGCGCCACGTTGTCGATCACCGTGGTGCCATGCGCCAGGACCGCGGCCATCAGCAGATTCTCGGTGGCGCCCACGCTCGGGAAGTCCAGCCACAGGTTCGCTCCTCGGAGCCGGTCGGGGACCTCGGCGACGACGTACCCGTGCTCGATCTCGACGACTGCACCCAGCTCACGCAGCCCCGTCATGTGCATGTCGAGACCCCGGGACCCGATGTTGTCGCCGCCCGGCAAAGCCACCCGGGCCCGGCCGCAGCGCGACACCAACGGACCGAGCACGGTGATCGAGGCGCGCAGGCGACGGACCAGGTCGTACGGCGCCTCGTGGCCGAGCTCCTCCGGTACGTCGATCGTCACGACGCCGCTCACGCCCGACGAACGCTCTGGATGGCGCACCAGTACGGTGCAGCCGAGCTCCTCCAACAGGCGAGCCATCACGTGGACGTCGAGGATGTCGGGGACATTCGTCAAGGTGGTGCGCCCGACGGCGAGCAGGGCAGCGGCCATCAGCTTCAGGGCGCTGTTCTTGGCCCCGCCGACGTGCACCGAACCCTGCAGGGGCGTGGTCAGCGGACCTTTCGAGACGACCTGGAAGCCTTCCATCGCCCCTGATCGTAGACGTTGCACGACATCATCGGCCGCTCGCCGCTCACTCGTCGAAGGGTGCGTACGCTCGCTGGCCCTGGACGATCTCGCGGTTCCGTTCGGTCAGCAGCCACACGAGCTCGACGTCGTCCTGCGGTCACTGCCATGACACGTGAACAGCGGCGCGCCCGCACGCCGAAACCCCGCCGAGTCGGGCGCGTCTGCTGGATGTCTGGGTATGCCTGCCCGCGTGGTCTTGGTCCCGGGATCGGTCCACGTCGCGGTGGATCGGAGCAAGAAGCACCATCCTTGGCGCGGAGGCAGTGCTTCTCGCTCCGAACGACGTCCGCAGGAAGCCCGGTCAGCGTGCGGACGTGCGGACGGGCCGACTCGACCGTGGTTGCGGCGTGGGGACGTGCCAGCCCGAGTCGGCGCGTCCGCACTCGATGGGCTAGCGCATGTCAGTGCGCCCGGCTGCTCAGAATCGCGGGTGCGGTTCTGTTGAGAAGCAGCTGTGGCACCCCCGGACGCCCTACGGACTGGTAAAACCGTCCGTGGGTGTCACAGCGGTGCCGACCAGCTCGTTCAGGAACGTCTGGGCGAGCTCGGCGTTCACGTCGACGCCATCTTTGCCGACCGACTTGTGCGCCTTTCTGGCTCGGGCCAGAGCATGCACGATGTTCAGCAGGACGTCGGAGTCCTAGGCCGCAGCACGCTCACGAGCACCCGGGTCGACCCGGTGTTCGGGAACTCGCTGGCTCATCGGCGACCTCGTGGCGGGAGCTGGGACGGACTGTCGCGCCCACAGTAGTGCGGCGGACGGCTCCAGACCGTTACCCACGAGGCCATCGCCTCGATCGATCGCCCCCCTGTCTCTAGGCTGGGCCACATGGTCAACCTCACCCGCATCTACACCCGCACCGGCGACGCCGGCAAGACCCGCCTGGGCGACATGAGCCTCACCACCAAGAGCGACCTCCGGCTGCACGCTTATGCGGACGTCGACGAGGCCAACGCACAGATCGGGGTGGCGATCGCCCTCGGTGACCTCGAGGACGACGTGGTGAAGGTCCTGACGACGGTCCAGAACGAGCTGTTCGACGTCGGCGCCGACATGTGCACACCGGTCGTGGACGAGCCGGAGTTTCCGCCGCTGCGGATCGAGCAGGAGTACGTCGACCGGCTCGAGGCCCGGTGCGACGCCTACAACGAGGACCTGGCCAACCTCCGCTCGTTCATCCTCAGCGGTGGCACGTCCGGCGCTGCGCTGCTGCACGTGGCGCGCACCGTCGTACGACGCGCCGAACGATCGGGGTGGGCGGCCTACGAGCAGCACGCCGACACCATGAACGTGCTCGCACTGACCTACCTCAACCGGCTTTCGGACCTGTTGTTCATCCTGGCGAGGCACGCCAACCGGGAGCAGGGCGACGTCCTGTGGAAACCAGGCGGAGACCGCTGACCCCCGCCCCATGCCCCCGTTGAGAAGCCATCCGTTCCGCGTCCAGACGCCAATTTCTCCCATCCCTGTGCGGAGGCGTTGGCGTCTCGAGGGGGAGAAACTGGCTTCTCAACGGGGGCGGTTGGCCTGGCCCGGAGGCGCGGCCTCGAGCCAGGCCAGGAAGCCGGTGAGCGCTTCGGGGCTCATCGCCACCTCGAGCGGCCCCTCGGGAGTCGTGCACGAGACGATGATGTGCCCGGAGTAGAGCGAGTAGGACTCCACACCGCCGGGGTCGCGCCGTCCGACGTACGTCAGGTCGGTCCGCTGAAAGACCAGCTTGGCTCGCGGTGTCACGGAGAAGATCCGGAACCACTCCAGCACGTCACCGGAGTAGCGGCCCAGTCCGAGAACCCACCCGCGTCCGGTCCTTCCGGACCGGACGCGGGCGCTGAACTCGAAGGTTCCGCCGTTGCGAGAGAGCCACCGCCGACGGATGACCAACCAGATGCCGTAGACCAGGACGAGCAGCAGCAGGACTCCGGCTGAGTCGAACAGCCACTCCCACCACGCCATCTATCCTCCTTGCTGCTCGATGCACCTGGTTCGGGCTGGTCGGTCGAGAAGACGGGTCAGGAGGCTTTCTCGGCCGCCCGGAGCCGCGCCTCGGCCCAGGCCTGGGCAACTGCAGTGGCCGACTCGTCGTCGTTCTCGCCGGACGCATGAGCCCGCTCGAGGTCGGCACGAGCCTTCTCGAGGTCGATGTCGTGCGACATCTCGGCATGCTCGGCGAGGATCGAGATCCGGTTGTTGGCGACCGACAGGAAGCCCGCGTCGACCGCCGCTATCCAGGTCTCGTTGTCCGCGGTCGTCACGTCCACGATGCCGTCGACCATCGTCGAGAGCATCGGGGCATGGTTCGGCAGGATGCCCACGTCACCTTCGGTGGTGCGGGCGATCACCATCTGCGCCTCGCCGGACCACACGAGGCGGTCGGCGGCAACCAGCTCCACCTGCATCACGGTGTCACTCATCAGACTTCCTCTCGTTCGCCCCGAATCGGGTGGGCGGTCACAGGCTCTTCTGGATCTCGTCCCACTTGCGCTCGACGTCATCGAGACCACCGCACATGAAGAAGGCCTGCTCGGCGACGTGGTCGAAGTCGCCGTCGGCGATCTTGGTGAACGCCTCGATGGTGTCCTCGATCGGGACCGTGGAACCCTCGAGGCCGGTGAACTGCTTGGCGACGTAGGTGTTCTGGGACAGGAACCGCTGGAGACGACGGGCCCGGGACACGATGATCTTGTCCTCTTCGGAGAGCTCGTCGACACCGAGGATCGCGATGATGTCCTGCAGCTCCTTGTTGCGCTGCAGGATCTGCTTGATCCGGACTGCGGTGTTGTAGTGGTCCCCACCGATGTAGCGCGGGTCCAGGAGCCGCGACGTCGACGTCAGCGGGTCCACAGC
>JBPCND010000359.1:0-10402 GCA_051001655.1 Nocardioides sp.
GTAGCCGGCGAGGACCGCGTCGACATCGAGCTCGTCGTGCCCTGCGGGCTTCGGCACGGCCCCTCTCCCTGTTGATGGAAGCGCATTTGCCGGGCTACGACCCGGTCGCGGCACACGTTAGAGGAAGCCCAGGACCGATGGGCTTCCTCTAAGCATGTTTAGAAGCAGTTCTCCGCGCCGGTCGCCCGCCACGACCACGCCTGCTTCGCGCCCGAAAGCGGCCGCGATGGGAAGGGCCGCCCGGACGCTCGCTGCTCGTCTAACGCGGTCGCGCCGAGCTTGACCGCCGGCGCACCCGCTCGCGTACTGAACGCGGGAGCGGCGGACCCGGACGCCAACGCGCGCTCTGAGCCCCCGCTCGTCGTCCAAGTGACGTTCCTCTCGCGGGTCGCCGCCCCCGCCCGGTACGACGAGGTCGTGGACTGGGGCAGCCCGGAGATGGTCGCTTGCCTGGCGCGCTCGCCGCGGTGTTGCTCGCGCTGGCCGTGTACGGTCAGTTCCAGATCGAGGTCTTGGTCCCCCGCGCACTAGCCGCCGCCTGCCTCGCCCTGGTGGTTGCCAGTGGCACCGCCGCGGCGGCGACCGTCGAGCCCGTGTCGCTCCCCTGATCCATGCCTCGCCTACTGTGCCGTGCCAGCGCCGGCCGGACAGGACAGCCCGATTTCCGGCACGCCGGCGACCGGCTGATGCTAGAGGTCTGACAAGTCCACGACGTCGACGAACACCGTCCGGTGGGCGAGCTCGTCGGGCGCGTCGACGCCCAGCACGGAGGCGTCGCTGCGCATCTCCTCGACCTCGCGCACGACCAGCCGGAGCGGGCCGCCGTCGGCGGGTGGCGTCAGACTCAGCGACTCCCCCACGACGCCTGTCGTGGTACCGCCGGCCACCCGCGTCCAGGCCGGGAAGTCGGGGTCGCCCAGTCCCAGGGAAGTGAGGTCCCCACCCGGTGCACCGACCCGACGCTCGAGGGAGGCGAAGATCCGGTTGGCCTGATGTTCGGCGAGCCTCGCCAGCCCGGAGAGCTTGACCTGCACCCCGCCTGCCACCCGCGTGACCTCAAGGTGCCGATCCGGCAGCACCTGCGACAGCTCCACGGTGACGACGGACGACATCCGCAAGTCGTCCGGCGCTACCAGGCTCTGGCCCTGGAACCGCGCCACCGCAAGGCGCACGAACGGAGAGTACGACGCTGCGGCGACGCCGGGCAGCTCGACGTCGGCGTACCAGTGGTTCTCGTGGAAGAACACCGGGAAGGCCAGGGCGCGCACCTCGGGGCCGCCGGGTGCCAACGGCACGTCGACGGCGGCCTGGAAGCCGGTGAACTGAGACTCGGTAGCCAGCGCGGGCAGGGTCGCAGTGGCGTGGATCGGGTCTCGGTTGCACCAGGTCACCTGCTCGCGCACCGCCTCGGGGAGCTCGTCCTCGGCACCGGGCCAGACCAGCACCGCGAGCGCCTCGCCCTCCCCCGTGGTGAACCACGGCCGCGCCAGCTCGACCCGCAGCCGGCCCCCCAGCCGGTGCCGGGTGAGCGAGCCCGCGGCGCGATCCTGCTGCCAGGCGAACGCCGGGACCACCGACACCACGACTGGAGGCGTCGGGCGAGCCGTGCTCAACACGGACACCTCCTCGAGAGGGCCGGGGAGCCGGAACAGCTCGGCGTCGGTGTCCACGAAGCAGTCGCGGAACCTGCTGACCGACGTGACGTCGAAGATCACCTGCCGGTGCTTCGTGTCGCCGAAGTCGTGGCTGAGCTCTGGCAGCCGCTCGGCTCCGCGGCGGACGTTGAGCTGCGCGACCGGTGCGGAGGCCTGCGTCGGCTCGGGCGCGTCACCCCACTCCTGCCAGGAAGCGGTCACGTCGACCGACGCGGTGCTCGCGACATGGATGCCCCATACCGGGTTGTCGGTCGGGACGATCCGGGCCATGGTCTCGACCGTCACTCGTCCGTGCGCCGCCTGAAGGGGCCGGCGTACGGCGTGGGTGAGCGTCAGCCGGCGGGGCGGGCTCAGCAGTGGGTGCCGTCCCTGGGCCATGGCGTTCTGGGCGGCGGTGGAGCCGCCCACGGGCGAGCCCTCGGCCATGAACCGGTTGAGAGCGAACCGGGCGATCCGCTCGCCCAGCACCGACGAGGTGACCTCGACGTCGACCTGGCAGCCCGGCGGCAGCACCACCTGGACGCGCGGCGACGCCTCGCCGTCGGGCGACGCGGCGTTGTCCTCGGTCAGCCAGCGCACCAAGGGGGTCGACCCGGGCGGTCCGGCCGCAAGCTCGAGCTCCTTGCCCGCCAGGTCCGGCCAGCTGCCCTCCCAGGGCCGGTCCTCGTGCACGACCCTCTCGACGAGTCCGGGCTGGGCCAGGACGGCCGCCGCCAGCCCGAGGGCCGCGGGGTCGGGCAGCTGGCTGAGCTCGGCGACGTCGACGTGCGGCTCCCCGGCCCGGCCGTCCACGAAAGCCCGGGAGGCGCGCTCGACGCCCGTCGAGTCTGCCAGCCGGAGCACGCCGTGCTGCTCGGCGATCGGGAACGTCGTCACCGGCGCCTCGAACCGGCGGACCCGGTTGGCGGGATAGTCCGGGTCGGCGTCCAGGGCGGCGGTCGAGAAGCCGGCGCCGTCGGGGTCGGAGCGGATGACCAGCCGCTCCAGCGAGCCGCCCGGTCCCACGACGTCCGGGTCGATGCGGAAGCGGCCGGGCGCCTGGTCGTCGGGCACCAGCAGACCCACGGGCGGGACGAGTCGCGGGGGCGGTATGGGCTCGTAGCGCACGTACGTCTCGGATTCCGCGGCGCCGCCCGCGGGGCGGTCGCGCAGGGCCAGACCGCCCCCAGCCAGGTCGGCCACCCGGGCCCTCACCTGGTAGACCCGCCCGAACTCCAGCTCCAGCAGGGACTTCGGCACGACGGTGTAACGCACCTCGAAGTCATAGGGCATCTCCACCTCCGACCTGCGGTTGGTGCTGATCCCGCCGTCGAGCCGGGGCCGCGCGACCGACAGGCTCCACCCGTCCCAGCGGGCCACAACCTCGTCAGTGCGCAGGCCCTTGTCGTCCAACACCGCAGCGTGCGGCTTGACGTGCCCCTCCTCGTCGTCGACGACGATCTCCGCCAGGTCGCCGATCCGGTACGTCGCGCGCCGGCGGTGCAGCGAGAACCAGGTGTCGCTGTCCTGGATCCGGACGTCGATCCGATAGCCGAGGACCAGGTCCTCGGCGGTCAGCACCTTGTCGGCGTTGGCGCCGGTGGAGGCGGCCAGCCCCTGGGCGCTCTTCTCCTTCAGTCGCTGCGCCCGGGCCACCCGGGTCAGCATCAGGCCGGCCGATCGCAGTGGCGGCAGGCTCGGGCGCGCCGCGTCGTCCCGATCGTCGGCCGGGGCAGGGCTCATGGCATCGCCCGGAGCCGCCTCGCCACGCCGCGAGCGTTCGACCGCCAGGGTCCGCGCCGCCCCGCGAAGCTTGCCGACGCCGCCGTCGACGTCGAAGGTGAGGATTCTCCAGCGGTCGGGGTCGGTGAGGTCCACCATGCCGCCGCCGATGTCTCCGGCCGCCGCCGGCAGGAACAGTGTGCCGTCGAAGTCGTAGCGGGTCCACCGTTGTTGCACGGGCACCGGAGAGGCGTCCCAGGTCACCGAGACCTCCCGGTCCGCCGCGGCCTCGGGCACGCCGTCCAGCTCCAGGTCGACCACCAATCCCAACAGCCGCAGGACGTGCGGGTGCTCGCGCAGCATCGCGACCGCGCGGTGGAAGTCGGGCACAGGGTCGCGATGCTCGGGAGCGTCCAGCACGGCCTGCCGCTCGTCCTCGCCTTCACCTTCCCACCGCTGCAGCTCCTGCTGCACCGTCTCCGGGTCGGCAAAGGCGACGGCCGCGCCCTGGTAGGTGTCGCGGACCTTGGTGGCGTCGTCCGAGGTCCGGGCGACCACGGGCGCGTGGTAGCCGCGCGGCCGGGTGAACGGCGTCACCCCGATGGTGGCGAAGAACCGCTGCCACACCTCCGACCGGGCCGTCGAGCGCAGCGTGACCGTCGGCTCAGCCGCGTCGGGGGTCGTGCTCCCGGCCGCCCTGGTCAGTACCCGGAAGCTCACACCGGGGGCCCGCACGACGGCGGGCCAGTCGGCCATCCCGGCCGTGGCCAGGTCCGTGGTGAGGCGCGGCGTCATCACCAGGCTGAGCACGGGCTTGCCGTCGCGAACCCGGCCCGAGGGCACTGGGACGAACATGAGAGTGCTCACGGCAGTGCCTCCTCGTCGAACGCGGCGCGGTAGGCGCGCCAGGCGCCCGGGTCGACGGCGGGACCGGGGGTCCGGCCGAGACCCAGGAACGGATTCGACGTGTTGTTCGGGGACGACAGGAAGCCGGGGGGCGCCGGCACCCGCTCGATGACCGGGCTGGTGTCGCCGGTCAGCAGCCATTCGCCGCTGTCGAGCTCGACGCTGTCGCTGAACAGCAGCAAGTCGATCTCGAGCACCAGCGTGGCCCGGCCCACCATCGCGTTCCTGCCCTCGACGTAGGTGAGCGTGACGAGCAGCTCGACCGATACCGACACCAGGCCCAGCACCTCGACCATGCCGCCGAAGCGCAGGTACCCCGCCAGCGAAAGGCCGTCGTCGTCGACGACTCGGATGCCGCCCATCGCGTGCACCTCACCGGTCCCGACGAGGAAGTCGACCTCCAGGCTGGCGCCGAACTCGAGAGCGATCTCGAGGTGCCGCAGCCCGTCGCGGTCCAACACGATGTCGACGTACCCCCCGCCGCCCAGGGCGAGGACGCTGACGTTGAACGGGTCCTCCCGGCTGGCGAAGGCCAGCCCGATCGTGACCGGCCGCCCATCGAAGGGCACGTCGATGACGCCGTGGAAGGACAGGCCGGTCAGCTGGAAGCCGCCGGTGGTCACGTCGGGCACCGGCAGGTCGAACCTCGCCGTCACGCCACGGTCGGATGCCTGCACGGACGGCGCCCCGGCGAACTTCACCGCGTTCTGCAACTCCTCGAGCAGCTTGAGGAAGCCGAAGAACCTCGGGCTCGGCTCGGAGACCTCGATCGACGGGGCGCGGCCGCCCTCCTGCAGGAACTCCAGCTTGCCCAGGCCGACCTCGAGCAGCTTGGGCGGGTCGTCCCGTTCGGGGAAGGCGAGCGCCACGTTCTCGAGGGTGCAGCGCACTTTCTGCTCGTCGGGGGTCAGCGTCACCTCGATGTCGAGGTTGGAGCTGTCGGTGGTGACGAACCGGCCTTCCGTGGTCCTCAGCGGCACGTCGAGCCACCGCATCGTCACCTTGGGGGGCCGGCCGGGCGTCGGGTCGGACAGGATCTCCGGGGTGCCGCCGAGGTTGGCTCCGGCCAGGAGGTCGGCGAGGCTGAAGCCGAGCAGCGAGGCGGAAGGGGTCAGAAACTTCGTCGGGTCCGGGCTGTGGCCGGCGACCTGGTCGAGGAACGTGGTCGCCTGCACCGGCCCCTGGGTCCGGGAGACGCCGTCGATCTTCAGGTCCGGCGCCGCCAGCCCGCCGCTGCGTGCGGAGTTGCGCGAGAACGCCGTCGTCAGGGCGGTGGTGCCCGCGGGGGCCAGGAAGAGGAGTCCGGGGTCCGGGCTGCCGCTCAGGAGCTCCTGGCTCAACGCGACCCTTAGGGTCGGGGCACCGCCGGGCTCCTGGTGACCGACCAGGGTCGACAACTCGGTCATCGCCATCTCGAAGGCCCACCGGTCGGCGGCGGGTACCGTCTCAGCAGCCTCAGGCGCTCGCCCCAGTCGGGGCGCGAAGCCACCCTCGCGGGACTCACCCACGATGTGGAGGCGGCGTACCTCCGGCCGGTCGGCGGGTCTGCGTTCGGCCGCGCCGACCATGTCGATCCGTTGGGGGCTGATCGGGGCGTCGCCGTCACCCATGCGTACCCACGCGTCGGCCACCTCGCCGAGCTGCTCCGCGTCCTGGAAGGACCGATACGCCGGGTGCAGGAGGCCCTCAGGCATGCGGACGTCGGCGAAGAACACGACGGGCAGCTCGACGTGGACCTCCCCCGACGGCCCGCTCAGCAGCGCGGGGAGCCTGATCGGTGTGGCCTCTCCCCCGGGCACGAAGTAGATGCCGACCGGCGCGGTGCCGCCGAACTCCAGGGCGGCCAGTGTCTCGTCGACCCTCATGATCGCCACGCCGGCTTCCACACACCTGCGGGCAGCCTCCGCCACCGGCGGGGTGGTGATGTCACCGAAGAAGGCGAGGTCCTCGACGATCGGCTCGCCCGGAGTGAAGCCGTCTGCGCCGTGGATGGTCACCAGTAGGTCGTCGGTCACCGACACGAGGAACGCCCTGGTCTGGCGCAGCCCCTCAGCCCCCGGGGGCGGGAAGTCCTTGGTCACGAACCCCGGGTCGTCCGCGAACTCGAGCAGCGTCCGCTGAAGGCGGACCTGGGTGAAGGGAAACGCGCGCGACGGCGCGAGGTCGTGGACCGGCTCGGTAACGATCAGCACCGACCGCTTCCGCAGATGGGCGACCGACCCGTCCGCGGTGGTGTCGAGGCGGCGTTCGCTGGTCTCGACGTAGACGGCGGGGTTGCCCCACGGGTAGAGCACGCCCTTCATCGCGGTGCGCACCTTGTGGTCGCGGCCGAGCGAGGCCACCTGGTCCCATTCGAAGGTCGGCCAGACGCCCGACGCGGTCAGAGAGCCGCCCAGGCTGCTCAGGCGCAGCCGGTCGATCCGCGCCGTTGGCTCTTCGAGGAGGATGCGGGCCCGCGAAGCTCCGGTGAGGCTGGTGCGGAACGGGTCCTCGGTTTCGACGCCCAGTGGTCGCAGGGTCAGCCCGCCGGGTGCGCTGCCCGCGCTGCCCTCGGCCGCGACCCGGGTGCTCCACAGACCCACGGCCCCGGCGGTTCCGGCCACGGCCTGGCTCGGGTGGTCCAGGGCGATCACCCCGCCGTCCGACCGGAACGGGGTCATCAGCAGTCCGTACGGCAGCTCCAGCTGGGTGCGCGGGTCGGTCAGGTTCACTGCCGGGGACAGCCGCCCGGTGCGCAGGACCTCGAGGACGCCCTCGGCGGTCAGCGGGACGTGGGTGCCTTCGTCGAGGGTGACCACGACCCGGCTGGGGCCGCTCGGACTGGACTCCCACACGGGTACGCCGCCGGTATGCGACCCCAGCGAGGGTTCTCCATCGCCGTCGGCTGGGACCACCTCCTCGGCGTAGTGCTGGGGCGGCAGGGTGACGGCCAGCTCGGCTCCGGCGTGGGCCACCAGCTCTCCGGGAGGTCCCGCGACCACCTCGACGGCGTCGTTCCACCGCAGGCCCATGAGGACCAAGTCGTCCGGCCGCCGGGCAAGCACGACGGGCTCGACGACGGCGGGCCTAAACGTCGCGGGAGGGGCCGGCGGCTCCTCCACGGTCAGCAGGAGGCCGTCTTCGAGCTCCCAGAAGGGCAACCCGTCAATGGAGTGCTTGTTGGTCAGCGTCAGGCGCAGATGCGCGAAGGACCCGTCAGTGGTCCTGGTGAGCATCTTCATCTGACCCCGTAGCTCGACGCGTCCGTCCGGCGGCAGTTGCACGCTCGAGTCATGTGCCGACAACGTCGCCGGGAACCGACTGCTCTCGAAGCCCTGTCTGCGCCATTCGCCGGCGGGGTCAAGGTTCCAGCCGACGAGCCCCGTACCACCGAGGCTGGACTCCCGGGCCACCAGGCTCAGCTGCTTGGGCCTCACACTGATCAGCGTCAGGTCGCCCGGGACGAGCAGCCCCGGATCGCCGAGCCGCACCTCGTCGGGGAACCAGATGCGGCCGTCAAAGCCCCAGTGGATGGGGACGCCGTCGGAGCGCACCGCGAAGACGTCCAACCGCTGGTCGGTGGACCACACCGCGGTCGGCCGGCCGTCGAGGTTCTCTCCGTTGGGGCCGCGGGTCCGGCGTTCACAGTGCCACCCGTCGGCGTCGTTGAACCAGTGCCGCAGCCCGTGGTCGCCGTCGATCGCGAACACGTCGAAGGTGCCTTCGGCGCGACTGACCGCGCACGGCTGGGTGAAGATGTCGGCGATGTCGTCGGTCAACACCTCGGGGCCCTGCCAGCCCTCGTCGGCGGAGAGCAGGAACCAGTTCCGCATCGGACCGTCCAGGCTCGGCGCGAAGACATCGATCCGTCCCGCGGTGGCGATCACCTCGGGCTTGGTCGCGCACAGCCCTGGCAGCGACGTCACTCGTGGCGCTCCGAGCATCGTCGGCTCGCCGACAGCGTTCCACGCCCAGTCGACCAGCCGGTTGCCCGAGCGTCCGATCAGGTGGTTGCCGACGGCGATCGGGTCGGTGTCGAAGGAACCCCCGAGGTCCTCCGGCCCGAAGATCGTCGAGTCGCTGTCGATCGACCAGTAGTGCTCGACGTTCCCGTCATCGCTGCGCACGAACGCGTCGACCGTCAACTCGTCCCACACGGAGACGGCGAGGCGATGGCGGAACGTAGACTTGTCCATTACGGCGGCTCCCGCACTCGGAGTGTGACCTGGGTCACTCCATTGTGGCGGCAGCATGGCTCGCTGTCACGCTCGTCGGCGGGCGGATGCTTCGTACGGCCGGGGCGCACGTCGTGCGCAACGGTTCGCGGGGGATGCTCTGGCTGGAGCCGCTCGTCGAAGTCGAGACCGATGAGGGTCGGGGGCTGCCAACGTCCGCGCCGCCGACGTCGCGGCCGTCCTCTCGGGCGACGCCGTGGCGCGGTTCCGGGCCGAGAGCCATCGCCGTCGGTGACGACGACCTGCGCATGTCTGCTGTCGTCACCGACGGAGCTCTCGGCGGTCCTCCCTGACCGCACCCTCGTGGTCGCCCGGCGAGCGGGCGTGACGGGCGCCAATAGTCGCGTCGCACTTCAGGCGGCATCTCGGTAGCACTCGTGGATCAGGCCGCCGAGGCGGTCGTGGCGGTGGATCTCGCCGATGGTTGGTGTCGGCGGTGGTTCCGCGGGTTGCGGGGGCTGGAGGTCGAGCGGCGCGATGCGGTCTCTGCGTGTTGTAGTGCTCGACGTACACGCGCAGCACGCGCTCGAGGTGGCGGCGGTTGAGGATCAGCAGCCAGTCGAGGCACTCGCCGCGGACGGTTCTGACGAACACTCGGCGATGGCGTTTGCCTTCGGCGCTCGCACCGCCGTCTTGACGATCCGGATGCCAGCAGTAGGCGGTCGCGGCTATGCTGCCACAGGAATCTCGAACAATGGTTCGGGGGAGGCGGGAGTAGCCTTCGATGACCCCGCGAGACCTAGGAGTTTGATTGTGTCGATCAACCCGTTCGAAGGCACCGAGTTCGCGGCATCGTGGCAGCAAGGCGTGCTCGCCGTGTTGATGGCACCTGACATCGAACACTCCGCGCCGCTAGTTCTGGAACCCGACCAGCAAACTGCGTACAACGAGGGCGTCCTTGCCGGCCAGGACATCGCCGCGGGAGGCCTGACACTTCCGTCCGTGCCCAGCGCCAGCAGCGTGTTCGGCGACTACGTCGAGACAGTCGGAGACGTCGCCGACTTCGCGAATGACGTGCGTGAGATCTACAAGGCCTGGAGGGCCGGAGGCGTCGTAGCCGTCGAGGGAGCCGCGATGCAGGCCATCACCTTTGGCTTCCTCTTCTTGGCCATCCTGGGACCCAACCGATCAGATCCGACGTTCGACGAGGCCGCCCTGCAGGCCGTCCACGCCCTTCGGGACGAGCTGGCATCGTCAGGCCTGATCTCCTCGGGCACCGAGTTCTTCATGGCCGCCTGCGCCCAGGACGACCACGGGCGAAGCGGGGAGGATGCGATGAGGCGGGAAGGCTGGTGGCACGGAATGGTCTTCCTCGACTTCGACTCGGCAACAGCCGAAGAGGCCGCACATGAACACTTCGGGATCATCATGCGCTTCCAAGCCGCCACTCCGGACGTCGTCGACATCCTGCGGCCGCAATAAGGCCAAAGAGGAGCTCGACGCGACTTCGCTGGAGCCGATGTGGTGCCGCCGACCATCCCCAGCCTGAACTACATGCGCCAGGAGACGTCCTAGCCGGGAGGCTCCCCGCTCATGAGCGGCACGATGTCCAGGAACACCACCCGGTCCCTCGGCCGCTTTCCGGGTCCTTGAATAGGGGCCACAGCTGCTCGACCTCGCGCGCCATGAGGCGGAGCGGACGGTCCCCTGCAGGGAGCGGCACGTCCAGGTCCTCGTCGATCTCGCCCGAGACCGTGGCGACCTGCCCGCGCTCTCCCTCGGTCAGGGCCGACAGCCGATCCGCCGGCTCCCGCTTCGCGTGAACGCGACACTCCGGCCGGCTACCCGTCAGCCCCCTGCTGTGGACGACACGCGAAAGTGCTCGCCGTCGCTGCGGTCGCGCTCGCATCCGTGGGCAAACCGGGCGTCGCCCACACCAGGCCATCCCCGTCGAGATACCCGACCACCAAGCCACCTCTAACCCGC
>JBPCND010000360.1:0-4348 GCA_051001655.1 Nocardioides sp.
CCCGATGATCCGGGGCATGGAGATCACCGCCGACGTCGCCGACTCGGACCGCTCGGTGATCGTCGAGCAGGTGACCAACGGGGTGGCCGTGCGGATGGCCGTGCTCTACCTGCTGCTCGGCGGCAACGAACCTGCGGTGGGATCCGCGACCGGCGATGCCGCGGGAGGACCCTCGTGACCACCTACCTGATCAAACGCGCCCGGATCCTCGGTGGTGAGCCGACCGACCTAGTGCTGCGTGATGGCGTGATCGCGGAGATCGGGCTCTCGACGGCCCCAACCACCGACGACCCCGGGGAGGTGGTCGACGCCGAGGGACTGATCGCACTGCCAGGGCTGGTCGACCTGCACACCCACCTGCGGGAGCCCGGACGGGAGGATGCCGAGACGGTCGAGACGGGCACCCTGGCCGCCGCCCTCGGTGGTTTCACCGCCGTGCACGCGATGGCCAACACCGACCCGGTCGCGGACACCGCGGGAGTAGTCGAACAGGTCTGGCGGCTCGGGCGTGAGGCCGGCCACTGCGACGTCTTCCCGGTCGGCGCGGTCACGGTCGGTCTGGGCGGCGAGCGTCTCGCCGAGATCGGGGCGATGGCCGACTCCGCCGCTCGGGTCCGCGTGTTCTCCGACGACGGGAGGTGTGTCTCGGATGCTGTCCTGATGCGCCGGGCGTTGGAGTACGTCAAAGCCTTCGACGGCGTTATCGCCCAGCATGCGCAGGAGCCTCGACTGACCGAGGACGCCCAGATGAACGAGGGCGAGCTCTCCGGTCGGCTCGGGCTGCGTGGCTGGCTGGGCGTTGCCGAGGAGGCGACCATCGCCCGCGACTGCCTGCTAGCCGCGCATGTCGACTCCCGGCTGCACGTGTGCCACGTGTCGACCGCTGGCTCGGTGGAGATCGTGCGTTGGGCCAAGAGCAAGGGCTGGCCAGTTACGGCAGAGGCCTGCCCGCACCACCTCCTGCTCACCGACGAGCTGGCCGCGACCTACGACCCGATCTACAAGGTCAACCCGCCGCTGCGTTCGCAGGCCGACGTCGAGGCGCTGCGGGTCGGGCTGGCCGACGGCACGATCGACGTCGTCGCCACTGACCACGCTCCGCACCCGCACGAGGACAAGGACTGCGAGTGGCAGGCTGCTGCCTTCGGGATGGTGGGCCTCGAGACGGCCCTCTCGATCGTGCAGCAGACGATGGTCGACACCGGCCTGCTGGACTGGGCAGGCGTCGCCCAACGGGTGTCCATTAAGCCTGCCCAGATCGGACGGCTCCCCGGACACGGACGACCGATCCAGGTCGGCGAGCCGGCCAACATGGTGCTCTACGACCCGGCAGCGACCCGGGTCATCGACTCCGCCGAGACCGCGTCGCTGTCGAGGAACACGCCGTACGCCGGACGCGAGCTGCCCGGCCGGGTCGTCGCGACCTTCCTGCGTGGCAAGGCGACCGTCCTGGACGGCAAGCCGGCATGACCGCTTCGACCGGCTCAGGACATCGCGGGCTCGACCGCGCGCCGGCCATCCTGGTGCTGGAGGACGGCCGGACCTTCCACGGGGAGAACTTCGGCGCCGCCGGGGAGACGTTCGGTGAGGCGGTGTTCTCCACGGGGATGACCGGCTACCAGGAGACGCTCACCGACCCGTCGTACCATCGCCAGGTCGTCGTGATGACGGCTCCGCACATCGGCAACACCGGGATGAACGACGAGGACGTGGAGTCGAGCAGGATCTGGGTGAGCGGCTACGTCGTCCGCGACCCGGCTCGGGTCCCGTCCAACTGGCGCTCCCAGCGCTCGCTCGACGACTCGCTGCGCGACCAGGACGTGGTGGGGATCAGCGGCGTGGACACCCGTGCGCTGACTCGGCACCTGCGCGAGCGGGGCGCGATGCGAGTCGGGATCTCCACCTCCGAGACCGACCCGGCGGTGTTGCTGAAAAGGGTGCTCAGCGCCGACCGGATGGCCGGGGCCGAGCTCGCGGATGAGGTCTCCACGAGCGAGGGCTACGTCGTCCCGGCCGTCGGCGAGAAGCGCTTCACCGTCGCTGCGATCGACCTCGGCATCAAATTCAGCACGCCGCGGATGATGGCCGAGCGGGGCATCGAGGTCCACGTCCTGCCAGCGGCCTCGAGCTTCGACGAGGTGCTCGCGGTCTCCCCGGACGGCGTGTTCTACTCCAACGGTCCCGGCGACCCAGCGGCCACAACGCATCAGGTCGAGCTGCTCAGATCCCTGCTGAAACAGGGGATTCCATACTTCGGGATCTGCTTCGGCAACCAGCTCTTCGGCCGCGCCCTGGGGTTCGACACGTTCAAGCTGACCTACGGCCATCGCGGGATCAACCTCCCCGTCATGGACCGGACCACCGGCACGGTCGAGGTGACCTCGCACAACCATGGCTTCGCCGTCGATGCGCCCCTCGGGGGGTCGACACACACGGAGTACGGCGCCGCCAGCGTCACCCACGTGGGCCTCAACGACGACGTGGTGGAGGGACTCGAGCTCCGGGACGGGTCCGGGCGGCTCACGGCGTTCTCGGTGCAGTACCACCCCGAGGCGGCGGCCGGGCCGCACGACGCGTCGTACCTCTTCGACCGGTTCACCCGTCTGATGGAGCCGAGGCGAGGAACGAGCCGAGCGACTGAAGCGGCAGACAGCACATGTCTGATGCAGTCGCCCGACGCTCGCGGCGTCCCCGGGCGGACCGAGGAGGTGGGCTGATGCCACGGCGCAGCGACATCGGGAGTGTGCTGGTGATCGGGTCGGGGCCGATCATCATCGGGCAGGCCTGCGAGTTCGACTACTCGGGCACCCAGGCGTGCCGGGTGCTCATGGCCGAGGGCATCCGGGTGGTCCTAGTGAACTCGAACCCGGCGACGATCATGACCGACCCGGAGTTCGCCGACGCCACCTACGTCGAGCCGATCACGCCGCAGTTCGTCGAGATGGTGATCGACAAGGAGCGTCCCGACGCGATGCTGGCCACCCTGGGCGGGCAGACCGCGCTCAACGTGGCGATGGCGCTCGACGCCAACGGGGTTCTCGAGAAGTACGGCGTCGAGCTGATCGGCGCGAGCATCGAGGCGATCAACCGCGGGGAGAACCGGGAGTCGTTCAAGCGGATCGTGGAAGACCTCGGCGGAGAGGTCGCTACGTCGGTCGTCTGCCACTCGATGGAGGACTGCTTCGCGGCGGTCCTCGATGGCGGAGGGCTCGGCTTTCCTGTCGTCATCAGGCCGAGTTTCACGATGGGTGGCACCGGTTCGGGGATGGCCTACGACGCCGACGACCTGTTGCGGATCGCCGGATCCGGTCTCGCCGCGAGCCCCACCACCGAGGTGCTCCTGGAGGAGTCCATCCTCGGCTGGAAGGAGTACGAGCTCGAGGTGATGCGCGACCGGGCCGACAACGTCGTGATCGTGTGCAGCATCGAGAACATCGACCCGATGGGCGTGCACACCGGCGACTCGATCACGGTCGCGCCCGCGATGACACTGACCGACCGGGAGTACCAGTCGATGCGCGACCTGTCGATCGGGATCATCCGGTCGGTCGGCGTCGACACCGGCGGCTGCAACATCCAGTTCGTGGTCGACCCGCGGGACGGTCGGCTCATCGTGGTCGAGATGAACCCGCGGGTGTCACGCTCGAGTGCGCCGGCGTCGAAGGCCACCGGTTTCCCGATCGCCAAGATCGCCGCCAAGGTCGCGATCGGCTACACCCTCGACGAGATCCCCAACGGCATCACCACACGCGGGGGGAGGGGCACACCTGCGGCGTTCGAGCCGACCCTGGACTACGTCGTGGTGAAGGTGCCGCGGTTCGCCTTCGAGAAGTTCCCCTCCGCCGACCCAGTCCTGACGACCCACATGAAGTCGGTCGGCGAGGCGATGGCGATCGGCCGCAACTTCACCGAGGCGTTGCAGAAGGCCCTGCGCAGCCTGGAACAGAAGGACGCGATCTTCGACTGGGCGGTCGAGCCGGCCCCGCTCGACGGGCTGCTCGAGGCCGTCCGCACGCCGCACGACGGTCGGCTACGCGAGGTGATGGACGCTATCCGTGCCGGCGCCACCAACGAGCAGCTCCACGAAGTCACCGGCATCGACCCCTGGTTCCTGTACCAGATGTTCCTGCTCGACGAGGTCGCTGCCCGGGTCCAGGAGTCGGATCGGCTCGACCCTGCGACGATCCGCCTCGCCAAGCGGCACGGCTTCTCCGACGCCCAGATCGCGGCGGTCCGTGGGATGCGGGAGGACGTCGTGCGCGGCGTGCGACATGCGCTGGGCATCCGGCCGGTCTACAAGACGGTGGACACCTGCGCGGCGGAGTTCGCGGCGCGGACGCCGTACCAC
>JBPCND010000361.1:0-3130 GCA_051001655.1 Nocardioides sp.
TGCTCACCTGGCCATCATGGCACTAGCCGGCCAGCTAGTGCAGGGCTGCGGTGACGGTCTCGCCGGTCACCAGATAGACGACCCGGCGGGCGAGTGAGACGGCGTGGTCGGCGATCCGCTCGTAGTAGCGACCGAGCAGTGCCATGTCGACGGCAGGCTCCACGCCGTAGGGCCAGGAGTCGTCGAGCATCACCCGGAACGACGAGCGGCGGAGCTGGTCCATCTCCTCGTCGGACTCCTCCAGCGCCCGAGCGCCCTCGACGTCCCGGTTGGCGATGATGTCGGCCGCCGTGCCGATCATCGTCTCCGCGACCGAGGCCATCCGCTCGATGGTCGGCACCAGCTCTGCCGGGATGGCCAGGTGCGGCACCCGGAGGCGGGCCACCTTGGCGACGTGCACCGAGAGGTCGCCCATCCGCTCGAGGTCGGCCACCATCCGCAGGGCGGCGACGAGCATCCGGAGATCACTGGCCACCGGTTGCTGGAGGGCGAGGAGCTCGAAGGCGCGCTCCTCGATCCGCCCGCGGTCGGCGTCGATGCGGGCGTCGTCGGAGATCACCTGCTCGGCGATCTCCACGTCGGCGGTGAGCAACGACACGGTCGCCTTAGTCACTGCCGTCCGCACATCGTGGGTCATGGTCACGAGCTCGTCGACGATCGTGTCGAGCTGGTCAAAGTAGGCGTCGCGCATGGGATGAACACTAGGCAGCCCCGCTGACGCCGAGGTGACGGGCAGGCGACGAGCGGTGAACGCCACATGAACAGTCGGGGAAACCGCAGGTCAGGGGGCATCCATACGGGAGCCGGAGGATGACGGGGTGCGTACGCTGAGGGTGTGGACACGTGGACGCAGGCACTGCTCTTCGCGATGCTCGGTGCGGTGCTCGGTGCGGGCGTCGTCCTCGCCTGGCGGGTCTCCGAGCGCCAGATCCGGGGGCCGGTGGTGCCTCCGGAGCCCGTCGTCCCCCCAGGCATCGCCACGGTGCTCAGTGTGCTCCGCTCCAGCGCGGTGGTCGTCGACGAGAACGACCGGGTCGTGAAGGCGACGGCGCCGGCGTACTCCCTGGGCCTGGTCACCGGCAGCGAGCTCAACCTGCCCCCGCTGGCGGAGCTCGTGAGGCAGGTGCGCCGGGACGGCCAGATCCGCGAGACCGAGATCAGCGTGCCGCGGGGCCGCACCGGGCTGCCGCTCTACGTGGTCGCCCGCGTGGCGCCACTGAGCAGCCGGCTGGTGCTGGCGCTGGTCGAGGACCGGACGCGCGAACACCGCGTGGAGGCGATCAGGCGCGACTTCGTCGCCAACGTCTCGCACGAGCTGAAGACACCCGTCGGCGCGCTGAACCTCTTGGCCGAGGCCGTGCAGGACGCGGCCGACGACCCCGAGACGATCGTCCGCTTCGCCGGCCGGATGCAGACCGAGAGCGCCCGGCTCACCCGCCTGGTCCAGCAGATCATCGAGCTGTCCCGGCTCCAGGGCGACGACCCGCTGGAGACCCCTGACACCGTCGACGTCGACAAGATCGTGGCCCGCGCGATCGACCAGAGCTCCATCGACGCCCAGGCCAAAGACCTCGAGGTGGTGCACGACGGCGAGCGCGGGCTGCAGGTGCTGGGTAACGCCGACGAGATGGTGCTGGCGCTGGGCAACCTGGTCTCCAACGCAGTGGCCTACTCGGCCGAGCACAGCCGCGTCGTGGTCGGTGCGCGGGCGAACGACGCCCGCGTGGACCTGACCGTCACCGACCAGGGCATCGGCATCCCGTCCGCAGAGATCGACCGGATCTTCGAGCGGTTCTACCGCATCGACCCGGCCCGCCACCGGTCGACAGGGGGCACCGGCCTCGGGCTCTCGATCGTCAAGCACGTCGCCGCCTCGCACGGTGGCGACGTCAGCGTCTGGTCGGTCGAGGGACAAGGATCCACCTTCACCCTGTCCCTGCCCCGGCGCACGCCGGCCGACGGCTCGTCGACCCGCAAACCTCTCCCAGTGAAGGAGTCCCCGTGACCCGAGTGCTCGTCGTCGAGGACGAGGAGTCCTACAGCGACGCCTTGGCCTACATGCTGCGCAAAGAGGGTTTCGACGTCTCGCTGGCAGCCACCGGCCCGGACGCGATCACCGAGTTCGAGCAGTCGGGCGCAGACATCGTGCTGCTCGACCTGATGCTGCCCGGCATGCCCGGGACGGAGGTGTGCCGCCGGATCCGGCAGACCTCCAACGTCCCGGTGATCATGGTCAGCGCCAAGGACTCCGAGGTCGACAAGGTGGTCGGGCTCGAGCTCGGGGCAGACGACTACGTCACGAAGCCCTACGCCCCCCGCGAGCTCGTCGCCCGGATCCGCGCGGTGCTCCGTCGCGGCCACGAGGTTGACCTCACGCCGGCCACGTTGGAGGTGGGACCGGTGCGGATGGACGTCGACCGGCACCTCGTCAGCGTGAACGGCGAGGACACGAAGCTGCCGTTGAAGGAGTTCGAGCTGCTCGAGATGTTCCTGCGCAACCCCGGCCGGGTGCTGACCCGCGGGCAGCTGATCGACCGGGTCTGGGGATCGGACTACGTCGGGGACACCAAGACCCTCGACGTCCACGTGAAACGGCTGCGGGCCAAGATCGAACCGGATCCGGGGACCCCGAGCTACCTCGTCACCGTGCGCGGCCTCGGCTACAAGCTCGACACCTGAGCGTCCGGCCCCCTGAACTCACCTGGCGCGGGGTTGTGGACGGTCACCTCGCGGCATAACCCCGCCGAACCGTCCACACCGCCGGGTAAGTCCGGTCGGTGGCGGCGGGTCCGGTCGGTGGCGGGAAGTCAGGTCGGTGGCGGCGGATAGGTTCCTCGGGTGAACGATCCCACCCCGGCACCCGGGACCTTCCTAGCGCCGCGGCCGCTCCTGCCGATCCTCGCGGTGGCAACCGCCCTGGTGTTCTGGGCCTCGGCCTTCGTGGCGATCAGGCACCTCGGCGACCAGATCTCGCCGGTGCCGCTCTCCCTCGGCCGGCTCGCCGTCGGGTCGGTGTGTCTGGGTGCGGTCCTGCTCACCCGTGGCTGGGTCCGGCCGGCCTCAGGAGACTGGGTGCGGCTGGTCGCGATCGGCATCCTGTGGTTCGGCATCTACAACGTCGCCCTCAACG
>JBPCND010000362.1:0-15252 GCA_051001655.1 Nocardioides sp.
GTGAGTCCATCTCGTCGAAGAAGACGATCACAGGCGTGCCCATGCTGGCCTTCTCGCGGGCCCGTTGGAACACGAGCCGGATGTGCCGTTCGGTCTCACCGACGTACTTGTTGAGCAGCTCGGGGCCCTTGATTTTGAGGAAGTAGGACTTCCCCTCCTGGCCGGTCTTGGCTGCGACCTTCTTTGCAAGCGAGTTCGCGACCGCCTTGGCGATCAGCGTCTTGCCGCAGCCGGGCGGGCCGTAGAGCAACACCCCCTTCGGGGGTTTGAGCTGGTGCTCGGTGAACAGCTCGGGGTGCAGGTAGGGCAGCTCCACGGCGTCACGGATCTGCTCGATCTGGTTGATCAGCCCGCCGATGGACTCGTAGTCGATGTCGGGGACCTCCTCGAGCACGAGCTCCTCGACCTCTGACTTCGGCACCTTCTCGTAGACATAGCCCGCGCGCGAGTCGAGCAGCAACGAGTCGCCGGCCCGGATGTGAATCTGCCTCAGCGGTTCCGCGATCCGGACCACCCGCTCCTCGTCGGCGTTGGCGATGACCAGCACCCGGTCGCCGTCAGCGAGAACCTCCTTGAGCATGACGACTTCGCCGACCTTCTCGAAGTCGAGGGCAGCGACGACGTTGAGAGCCTCGTTGAGCATGACCTCCTGGCCACGCTGCAGCTCGTCGAGGTCGACCGAGGGGCTCACGTTGACCCGGAGTTTGCGGCCTCCGGTGAACACGTCGATGGAGTCGTCATCGTTGCGCGTCAGGAAGGTGCCGAAGCCGGCCGGCGGCTGGGCGAGCCGGTCGACCTCCTCCTTGAGTGTCGTGATCTGGTCCCGGGCCTCACGCAGGGTCTGGGCGAGCCGTTCGTTCTGCGCGGTCACGGCCGCCAGGGACCGCTGCATGTCAGCGAGTCGCTGCTCGACGAGCCGGGAGTGGACGGGGCTCTCGGCCAGACGCCGGCGAAGGTGGGTCACCTCGTCCTCGAGAAAACCGAGCTGGCTCTCGAGCTCACCGGGCGTGCGGGAACCGGGCCTTCTCGACTCGTTTTCCGATGCGGGCACGACAGTCCCCTCCACAGCATGGGTGCTTCGTCTGGTGGTTGACACTACCCGCGGGCAGCAGGGATCGGACCCGCAACCGGACAAGTGTCGGTCACACTTTGGTGTCGCTTCACGACGATTGTGCTCGACGGTTTCCCGCCGGACACTGTCAGTCCTGGAGGCGTTCCTCGGCCACTCCGGGCGGTAGGCCGGCGGGCCGCGGTCCGGTGTAGTCGACCCCGTATGCCCCTGGCGCCGGACGACGCTTCTTCGCCGGGACCCGCTCTCCTGGTGCCATCCGTCGGGCAGTGACCAGGAAACCGGTGTGCCCGATCATCTTGTGCCCTGGCCGGATGGAGAGTCCCTCCACGTGCCAGTCGCGCACGAGCGTCTCCCAGGGCTGCGGTTCGGTGAAGCCGCACTGGGCCCGGATGGTCTCGACGGTGCGTCCGAGCTGGGTGGTGGTGGCGACGTACGCGCACAGGATCCCGCCCGGGGCAAGTGCCTGCGCCACCCTGTCGACGCACTCCCAGGGCGCCAGCATGTCCAGGACGACACGGTCGACCGAGCCGTCGCCCTCGGTGAGCGACTCGACCAGGTCACCAACCGTCAGCTCCCAGGCGGGATGTCTTCCTGCGAAGAACTGGTCGACGTTCTGTTGAGCGACGTCGGCGAACTCCTTGCGGCGTTCGTAGGACGACACCCGCCCCGTCGGCCCCACCGCACGCAGCAGCGAGCACGTCAAGGCACCGGACCCGACCCCGGCCTCCACCACGTGGGCACCCGGAAAGATGTCGGCCATCGAGACGACCTGGGCGGCATCCTTCGGGTAGACGACCGCCGCTCCTCGCGGCATCGAGACGACGAACTCGTTGAGCACCGGCCGAAACACGAGATACTCCCCACCGGCCGTGGAGGTGAGAGCGAAACCTTCGGATCGTCCGATCAGGTCGTCATGGTCGAGGCTGCCGCGGTTGGTGAAGAACTGCTTGCCCGGCTCGAGGCAGATGTTGTGCCGGCGACCTTTGGTGTCGGTGAGCCGGACCCATTCGCCGGCCCGCAGGGGACCACGCTGGACACCCGACCATGACCGTGGGGAGGGCGCGTCGGACGAGCTCTGGGCGGACATGGCCGCGAGCCTACCGATGGCGGAGGCCAGGGATCAGAGGGAGGCGGCGAAGGCGCGATCGACGTCGTCGGTGACCAGGACCCCGAACAGTCGACCGTCCGACTCGACGAGAAGATACTCCGAGGCGGGGGTGCGCTGCATCGCCCGGATCAGCTGCTCGCCGGAGAGGTCGACGGGCAGCGAGAGACCCTGTTCGACGGTGCGGGAGACCGCGCTGACCGGCAGCCACGGCCGCCGCTCTTCGGGGGTGGCCAGCACGGCCGCCTCGCTGACGATGCCGGTCGGCGCGTTCGAGAGGTCGAGTACGACGATGCTGCCGGCCTGCTGCTCCTGAGCCCGGCGCACCGCCCCGGCGAGCGGGAGGTCGTGCGGCACCGAGAGGGTGCGGCGGGCCAGGCTCCGCGCCGTGAGCACGGGGAGGCGACGACGTACCTTGCCCGAAAGGATCGAGGCGCTGGCCCCACCCCATAGGAACGTCGCGATCACGAAGGCCAGGATGTAGTCCGTGACGGGAGTCGGGACACCGGTCACGAGCTGGCGGCCGAGGGGATAGGCCAACGCCGCTGCGGCAGCGACCCGGCCGCCCCAGCCGGCGACGATGGTCGCCCGGTGCGGGTCACCGGTCGCCTTCCAGACTCCCGCGCGCAGCACTCGACCGCCGTCGAGGGGCAGACCCGGCACCAGGTTGAGAACACCCACGATCAAGTTGGCCCCGGCCAACATCTCGACCGTGAGCCGCAGCAGTCCGTCCGGCGTCAGCGGGCGCAGCAGCAAGAAGACCAGGCCCACGCCCAAAGACGTCAGTGGGCCTACGACCGAGACACCGAACTCCCGGCCGGGGGTGTCCGGCTCACCGTCGATCTCGGTCACACCACCCAGGAAGTGCAGGGTGATCGAACGGACCGGAAGCCCGTATCGGCGCGCCATGAGGGCGTGCGACATCTCGTGCAGGAGGACCGAGAGATAGAGGAGGACAGCGAAGGCGGCTCCGGCCAGATAACGCCACGCACCGAGCCCCGGCGCGACCTGTTCGACGGCCGGAGCGACCAGCACCGCGATCAGGACGGCCACGACCAACCAGGACGAGCGCACCAGCACGTCCACCCCGGCGATCCGGCCGACCTTCAGGGTGCCGCGCTGGCGACGCGCATCGCTCGGGGGGGAAGGATCTGGCACGTCACCAAAGTATCGCGGCCGGGTCTGACCGGTTCTGTCGGCGCGGTCGCCTAGGGTCGGCCTCATGAGCAGTCATGTGGTGGAAGGCACGGTCGTCGACGGCGTCGACGTGCTCGGCTCGCTCTCTCCCAGCCGGGCCTCGGACTTCATGACGTGCCCGCTGCTGTTCCGCTTCCGGACCATCGACAAGCTGCCCGAGCCGTCCTCGCCGGACGCCGTCCGCGGCACGGTCGTGCACAAGGTGCTGGAGAACCTGTTCGACCTGCCGGCCGGTGACCGGACCCCTGCGCAGGCCGCCCGGATGCTCCAGCCCGCGTGGGAGGCCGTCCTCGAGGCGGATCCGGAGATCGCGGAGATGTTCGGCGCGGAGGGTCCCGAGATCGGGGCCTGGCTGACGTCGTGTGGGGAGTCCCTCGACCGCTACTTCACGCTCGAGGACCCGACCCGGCTCGAGCCGTCCGAGCGCGAGCTCTACGTCGAGACGCTGCTGGCGTCCAAGCTCTTGTTGCGCGGCTTCGTGGACCGGCTCGACATCGCTCCCACCGGGGAGATCCGGGTGGTCGACTACAATACCGGTCGGTCACCTGGCGAGGCGTTCGAGGCCAAGGCCCTGTTCCAGATGAAGTTCTACGCGCTCGTCATCTGGCGCACGCGCGGTGTGGTGCCGAGGATGCTGCAGCTGATCTATCTCGGCAACGGCGAGGTGCTGCGCTACTCCCCCGACGAGCGCGACCTGTTGGCCACCGAGCGCAAGGTGGAGGCCCTGTGGGCCGCCATCCGCAGGGCCAAGGAGTCCGGGGACTTCCGGCCGCGCAAGAGCGCCCTGTGCGGCTGGTGCGCCCACCAGGCACTGTGCCCCGCGTGGGGAGGGCTGCCACCGCCACTGCCCGTCGCCCCCGGTCTCGAGCGGCCCGGAGAGGCGCTCACCGCCGAGGACGTCAACTGACCTGCTGGGTTTGACATGAGCTGAGGGGGTCACAGCCCGTTGTTCTGTGCCCAGAGCGCGGCTTGCGTGCGATCGGTGACGTCGAGCCGCGCGAAGACGGAGGTCAGGTGCGCCTTCATGGTCCGCTCCGAGATGCCGGGACGACGAGCGATCTGTTTGTTCGCCAGTCCGCTGGCCTCATCACCTCACGTTGGCGGACCGCACCCACGTCGGCCATCCTGACCGCCGTTCCTCAGCGCAGCTCGCTCGGCGGGTCCGAGGTTGAACCGCTCCCCGATCAGACGGGTCTCGTCGGAGTAGAGGATGGTCCCATCGGCGCTCCAGATCTTGATCCGTTGGACGTCGTCGACCAGCAGCCGGGACAGGACAGTCCGGTCGACGCGATCGACCGCCCTCGGGTCGCAATCGACGAGGCCTGGCGGCAGGGATGGCTCGGCGACAGACCTGGAAGGCACCTCCGTGGTGGCCACTGCGTCGTCGATGGCCTCTCTCGAGGCCGCCAGCGAGCTGAGCCTTCCGGTCGCGAAGACCACGAGGATCAGCATCACGAGTCCCGCGCCCAGGAGCTGAGCCACAGGGCTCCTCACGATCGAGACAGGTCCCCCTCTCGGTCTTCGCCCGAGTATCGCCCCCGAGACCTCACAAGCGCTGGATCCCGCGGCAGGTCTCGTCCGACGCCGGCTGCCGGGGCCCGGAAAACCAGCGTGTCCGTGCCGGAGCTGTTGACGACCACCCGGCGAACCTCGAACGACCCGCTTGCACCGGAGGTGGTCTTGGTGCCCTTGGCGGAGAGGCTGCCGTCGTGGACCAGACGCCACTTCCAGGTCTGGCCCGAGACGTTACTGTCGATCGCCGCGAGCGTGCCTAACGCGATGGCGCCGGTGATGGTCCGGGCGTTCCTGTTCTGCTGGCTCATGTGTCCTCCTGGTGGGCTGTCGCCTGGTGGGTTGTCGCCTCCAGCCTGGAATCGTCCGGGGGTCCTACGACCAGCCGCCCAGGCCGGGCAGGGCGAAGAGCGACTCGGTGTCGAGACCGGCGAGCGTGTCGATGAGGACCCGGCCGGGCCCCTCGAGCACGGGCACATGGTGGGGCACCACCAGCACTGTGCAACCGGCCGCCACCGCGGACCGCACGCCGGTGTTGGAGTCCTCGATCGCCAGGGTGTCGGCGGGCGCGACCCCGAGCTGGTCGATCGCCCTGAGGTAGGCCTCCGGGTGCGGTTTGCCTTGACTGACCGCGTCACCGGTGACGACGATCTCGAAGGTGTCCTCGGGCAGTCGTTCGAGGATCGGTCGGACGAACCGCCGGTAGGACATGGTGACCAGGGCGCACCGCACGCCGCACCCTCGGAGGTCTGCGAGCAGCTCGAGCGCACCAGGTCGCCAGGGCACGGCACGCTCCACGCGGGTCACCACTTTGTCCAGCAGCTCCTCCACGACCTGGGCGGGCTCGACGTCGATGCCGGCGTGCTCGCGGATGTACGCCCCGCTCGCGAGGAGGTCGTTGCCGACGAGCTGCAGCGCGTGCTCGTCGCTCCACGAGCCACCGTGCTCCTCGACCAGCTCGTACTCAGCCTCGATCCAGTAAGGCTCGGTGTCGACCAGCGTGCCGTCCATGTCCCACAGAACCGCTGCGGGGAGCCCCATCAGTCCTCGGGTTCGTAGCCGAGGTTGGGAGCGAGCCAGCGCTCCGCGTCCCGAAGACCGAGCCCGATGCGTCCGGCGTACTCCTCGACCTGGTCCTTGGCGAGTCGTCCGACGACGAAGTACTGCGACTGCGGGTGTGAGAAGTACCATCCGCTCACCGAGGCGCCGGGCCACATTGCCATGTTCTCGGTCAGGGAGATTCCGGTGGCGGCTTCCGCGTCGAGGAGCTCCCACAGCTTCAGCTTCTCGGTGTGGTCGGGGCAGGCCGGGTAGCCCGGTGCCGGACGGATCCCGTCGTAGCTCTCCTTGAGCAGTGCCTCGTTGTCGAGGTGCTCGTCGGCCGCATACCCCCAGAACTCCTTGCGCACGCGCTCGTGCAGGCGCTCGGCGAAGGCTTCGGCCAGCCGGTCGGCGAGCGACTCGAGCAGGATCGCGGAGTAGTCGTCGAGGTCCGCCTTGAACTCCGCGACCTTCTGCTCCGATCCGATTCCTGCTGTGACCGCGAAGGCTCCGACGTAGTCGGCGAGCCCGGTCTGCCTCGGGGCCACGAAGTCGCCGAGGGACCGGTTCGGAACGCCGTCACGGTGCCGGCCCTGCTGGCGAAGGTTGCACAGCGTCGTCAGCGGCTCGCTGCGGGAGTCGTCGGCGTACACCTCGATGTCGTCGCCGACCGCATTGGCCGGGAACAGCCCGAGGACCGCCCGCGCCTCGAGCCAGCGCTCCTCGATGATCCGGTCCAGCATCGCCTGGCCGTCGTCCCACAGCTTCCGTGCCGTCTCCCCGGAGGACGGGTTGTTCAACAGGTCGGGGAAACGGCCCTTCATCTCCCAGGCGTTGAAGAACGGCTGCCAGTCGATGTAGCGACGGAGCTCCGCGAGGTCGTAGTGCGCGAACGTCCGCACGAAGTGCGGGACCGGGTCACGGGGTCGTCCTCCGGGGCGGTGCGACCAGACGTCACCCGCCTGCACCTGGAGCGCTCGTGGTTTGGGTGGGTGATAGCCGGCCCAGTCGATCGGGGTCGCGTTAGCCCGTGCCTCCGCGAGGCCGACGAGAGGTCGCTCCTGGCTCTTCGCGGCGTGCCGGGTCCTGATCGAGTCGAAGTCGGCCCGGACCGACTCCAACAGCGCCGGTCGGCGCTCGTCGGAGAGCAGGGTGGAGGCGATCGGGACCGAGCGAGAGGCATCCTTCACCCAGACGACCGTGCCATGGTACTTCGGGTCCACCCTGACGGCGGTGTGAGCGCGCGACGTGGTCGCACCACCGATCAGCAGCGGGATGTCGAGACCCTGTCGCTCCATCTCCGAGGCCAGGTTCACCATCTCGTCGAGCGAAGGCGTGATCAGGCCCGAGAGCCCGATGATGTCGGCGCCGACCTCCTTGGCGGTGTCGAGGATCCGCTGGGCCGGCACCATCACGCCGAGGTCGACGACCTCGTAGTTGTTGCACTGCAGCACGACACCCACGATGTTCTTCCCGATGTCGTGCACGTCTCCCTTCACCGTGGCCATCACGATGGTTCCCCGCTTGCTGGCCACGTCGCCGGGCTTCTTCTCCGCCTCGATGAACGGGATCAGGTAGGCAACGGACCGCTTCATGACCCGGGCGGACTTCACGACCTGCGGCAAGAACATCTTGCCGTCGCCGAAGAGGTCGCCGACGACGTTCATCCCGTCCATGAGCGGTCCCTCGATGACCTCGATCGGCCGACCCCCGCGTGCGGAGATCTCCGCACGCAGCTCCTCGGTGTCGGACTCGGCGAACTCGTCGATCCCCTTCACCAGGGCATGGGTGATCCGCTCGCCGACCGGGAGGCCGCGCCATGCCTCGTCGGCGACCTCACGAACGCTGCCGTCGCCGGCGAAGTCTTGTGCGATCTCCAGCAGTCTCTCGGTGCTGTCGGAGCGGCGGTTGAGTACGACGTCCTCAATGCGCTCTCTCAGCTCAGGGTCGATCTCGTCGTAGGGGACGAGCGCCCCTGCGTTGACGATGCCCATGTCCATGCCGGCCTTGATGGCATGGAAGAGGAAGACCGCGTGGATCGCCTCGCGCACCGGGTTGTTGCCGCGGAACGAGAACGACACGTTCGACACCCCGCCTGAGACCAGGGCACCCGGGAGGTTCGCCTTGATCCATCGGGTTGCCTCGATGAAGTCGAGACCGTAGTCCGCGTGCTCCTCGATCCCGGTAGCGACCGCGAAGACGTTCGGGTCGAAGATCAGGTCGTGAGGTGGGAAGCCGACCTCGTCGACGAGGATGTCGTACGCACGGCGACAGATTGCCTTGCGCCGCTCGAGGTTGTCCGCCTGGCCGTCCTCGTCGAAGGCCATGACGACCACGGCGGCGCCGTACTTGCGGCACAATCGAGCCTGTTCGACGAACTTCTTCTCGCCCTCCTTGAGGGAGATCGAGTTCACGATCGGCTTGCCCTGCGTGCATTTGAGTCCGGCCTCGATGACCTCCCACTTGGAGGAGTCGATCATCAACGGCACCCGACAGATGTCCGGCTCGGTCGCGACCAGCTTCGCGAAGCGGTCCATCGCCGCGACGCCGTCGATCATCCCCTCGTCCATGTTGACGTCGATGACCTGTGCCCCGGACTCGACCTGCTGCCGGGCCACCGACAGAGCGGTGGCGTAGTCGCCCTCCTTGATCAGTCTGCGGAACCGGGCCGAGCCGGTGATGTTGGTTCGCTCGCCCACGTTGACGAACAACGAGCTCGCGTCGATCGTCAGAGGTTCGAGTCCGGAGAGCCGGCAGGCCAGGTCAACTGTCGCCACCGGCCGGGGATTCTTGCCCTTGGTCGCCGTCGCGAGCGCGGCGACATGGGCGGGAGTCGTGCCACAGCAGCCGCCGAGCAGGTTCACCAGTCCGCTCGAGGCGAACTCCTCAAGCACCTGTGCGGTCTGTTCAGGTGCCTCGTCGTACTCACCGAACGCGTTGGGCAGGCCAGCGTTCGGGTAGCAGGACACGAAGCAGTCG
This sequence comes from Nocardioides sp., assembly GCA_051001655.1. Lineage (GTDB taxonomy): Bacteria > Actinomycetota > Actinomycetes > Propionibacteriales > Nocardioidaceae > Nocardioides_B. Next base: position 8,907 of record JBPCND010000362.1, read on the forward strand.
GCCAGCCGGGACAGCTCGGCGATGTAAGGCCGCATGTCAGCGGCTCCGAGGGCACAGTTCAGTCCGACCGCGATCGGCCTCGCGTGCCGGACCGAGTTCCAGAAGGCTTCGGTCACCTGTCCCGACAGGGTCCGACCGGACGCATCCGTGATCGTCCCGGAGATGATCACCGGCCAGCGTCGAGCACGCTCCTCGAAGAGTGTCTCGAGGGCGAAGATCGCTGCCTTGGCGTTCAGCGTGTCGAAGATCGTCTCGACGAGGAGCAGGTCGGCACCACCGTCCACGAGTCCGCTGGCCTGCTCGTGGTAGGCGGTCACCAGCTGGTCGAAGGTGATGTTGCGCTGTCCGGGATCGTTGACCTCCGGCGAGATCGAGGCCGTGGTGTTCGTCGGTCCCAGGGCGCCGGCGACCCAGCGCGGCCGGTCGGGCGTCTCAGCGGTGACCGTGTCGCACTCCTGCCGTGCGAGCTGGGCGGACGCGAAGCACATCTCATAGGCCAGGTCGGTCATCCCGTAGTCCGCCTGGGAGACCCGCTGTGCGTTGAAGGTGTTGGTCCCGACGATGTCGGCCCCGGCGTCGAGGTACTCCCGGTGGATGGCGCTGACCAGCTCGGGCTGCGTCAGGCTCAACAGGTCGGAGTTTCCCTGGATGTCCTGCCCCCAGTCGGTGAACCGGCTGCCTCGGAAGTCGGCTTCGCCCAGGCCATGCTGCTGGATCATCGTCCCCATGGCACCGTCCATGACAAGGATCCGCTCGCGCAGCGCGGCGGTCAGGTCCTCCGTCGCGTCGGGACGGGTCGACGTCGACTCCGACAAGGGACTCCTCTGCTCGTTCGGATGGCTCGGATGTTCGGCACGAAAACGTTCGCCAGCGTAGGTCGCTGGGGTGCCTGGAGCGTTCTGGTTTCAGATCATGACATCGCCGTCTCACATTGTGTCGTGCCTTAGGCTGGCCGAGTGATCGAGATCGATGAGGTGCCGGAGCTTCGGTCCCCCGTCCTGATCGCTGCCTTCGAGGGGTGGAACGACGCGGCTAACGCAGCATCGTCGGTCATCGACCACCTGCTCCACGTCTGGAACGCCCGGGTGGTCGCCGCGATCGACCCTGAGGAGTTCTACGACTTCCAGATGAACCGTCCGGTGGTGGGGACCAACGACGACGGGATGCGACGGATCACCTGGCCGTCGACCCAGCTGGCGATCGCCTCTCCGCCCGGAGGGCTGCGCGACGTGATCCTGCTTCGTGGCATCGAGCCGAACATGCGCTGGCGCCAGTTCTGCGCCGAGCTCCTGGCCGGTGCCGAGGAGCTCGGAGCCGAGCTGGTCGTCACGATCGGGGCGCTGCTGGCCGACACTCCCCACACCAGACCGATCCCTCTCACGGGGACGGCGACGGAGCCTGAGGTGGCGGACCGCCTCAAGCTCGAGCAGTCCAACTACGAGGGACCGACCGGAATCGTGGGCGTCTTCCAGGACGCGTGCACCCAGCTCGACATCCCGGCCGTCTCGTTCTGGGCTGCTGTTCCGCACTACGTCGCGCAGCCGCCATGTCCCAAGGCGACTCTGGCGCTCGTCGGACTGATCGAGGACCTGCTCGAGGTCAGCATCCCGCTCTGTGACCTGCCGGAGGAGAGCAGGGCCTGGGAGCGTGGGGTCGACGAGCTCGCCGAGGAGGACGAGGAGATCGGGGACTACGTCCGGGCTCTGGAGGAGACCCGCGACACCGCTGAGCTCCCTGAAGCGAGCGGCGAGGCCATCGCCCGAGAGTTCGAGCGATACCTCAAGCGCCGCGACACCGACGACGACTGACCCCTGCCGAGTCGGCGCGTCTGCACGCCCAAACCCGGCCCAGTCGGCGCGTCTGCACGCGCGCTTGGCTCAGTCGGCGCGTCTGCACGCGCGCTTGGCACGCGACCGTCGGTCAGCGACCGACTTACGCGCGGCGTGGCCGTTATCCCGGTGAACCGAGTCGAGGGACCTTCCGTGCCCCAATGGCAGATGAGGTGGCAGCGGACTGGGACGTGCAGACGCGCCGACTCGGCGGGATGGTGGGGTGCTCAGAGTCGGATGCCCAGTCGGGCGTCCAGGAGCCGCCGTACGACGTCGCCCGCACCGGGCTCGGACGTGTCGGCTCCCTCGTTGGTCCGCACCGACCAACGCCGGACCGCATCTGTGGCGGTCGGTGCGTCGAGGTCGTTCGCCAGCGCTGCCCTGACGGCCGCGACCACCGGAGCACTCGGAGCGCCGGAAGGGCTGGCGGCGGCGATACGCCAGTCCTCGAGCCAAGTCTGCGCGACGCCGAGGGCCCGATTGGTCCATTCCCAGTCGGTGCGGTAGTGATGGCGCAGCAGGGCAAGCCTGATCGCCATCGGGTCGACACCCTCCTGCCGCAGTCGGGACACGAGCACCAGGTTTCCCTTGGACTTCGACATCTTCTCGCCCTCGTAGCCGACCATGCCGGCGTGCACGTAGGCCTGTGCGAAGCTCAGCCCGTCCAAGGCGGCCTGCGCCTCGGAAGCGCTCATCTCGTGGTGCGGGAAGGCCAGGTCGCTACCGCCACCCTGGACGTCGAAGCCAGCGCCGAGGTGGCGCAGTGCGATCGAGGAACACTCAATGTGCCAACCCGGCCGACCTCGACCCAGCTCGGTGTCCCAGGCCGGCTCCCCCGGACGCTCCGCCTGCCAGAGCAGACAGTCCAACGGGTGCTTCTTGCCGGTCCGGTCGGGGTCGCCTCCCCGCTCGGCGAACACCTCGAGCATGTGCGCGTCGTCAAGACCGGAGACCGCACCGAACCGGGGATCGGAGTGAACGGAGAAGTAGAGGTCTCCGTCGACGTCGTAGGCCACACCTCGCTCTTGGAGCTGCCGGACCAGCTCGACGACGAACGGGATGGACTCGACGGCGCCGACGTACTGGTCGGGCGAGAGCACCCGCAACGCGGTCATGTCCTCGCGGAACAGCTCGATCTGGGTCTCGGCGAGATCCTGCCAGTCGACGCCGGTTGCCGTGGCCCGCTCGAGCAGGGGGTCGTCGACGTCGGTGACGTTCTGGATGTAGAGCACCTCGTGCCCAGCGTCGCGCCAGGCCCGGTTGAGCAGGTCGAAGGCGACGTAGGTCGCGGCGTGGCCGAGGTGGGTGGCGTCGTAGGGCGTGATCCCGCAGACGTACATCCGAGCCCGACCGTCGCCGGGCCGGCTCTCCACCACCTCGCGTCGCGCCGAGTCGTGGACCCGGACCGGTGGCGCGAGCCCCAGATCGTCCAGGCTCGACACGTCCGGGCTGATCCACGCTCGCATGCGCGAAGCCTAACCCCGATTCGTCTGCGGAAAATGGGGGGAAATGCGGAGGCGGACCACAGACGAATCGGGTGGGGTCAGAACGCCGGCCACGGAATCGACGGCCATCCTCCGCTCGGTAGCGGCATCCGTCGACGGGCCAGCAACCCGGCCAGCCGTGCAGTCAGGGCGCGGATCTCGGACCCGGTGATGTGCTCCGCCAGGTCGCAACGCACCACCGAACCATGGTTCGCCAGCGCCTCCGCCAGCAGTTCGAGAGCCGGCAGGTCCGTAGGGTCGAGCGGCCGGGATGCCCAACCCCACAGCACCGTGCGGAGCTTGTCCTCGACGTGGAAGCACACTCCGTGGTCGACGCCGTACCGGTGCCCGTCCACCATCGGCAGCACGTGCCCGCCCTTGCGGTCGGCGTTGTTGACCAACACGTCGAAGACTGCCATCCGTCGCAGCGGCGCCGAGTCCTCGTGCACGAGGGCGACCGGCCGGTCCCGTTCGTCGAGGGCGTCCAGGACGTGCAGGTAGCCCTCGGGTACGCCGCGGGACGAGCCCGCCCCCAGGACCAGATCGACCGGATCCTGGTCGGGGTCAGGCTCCTTCCACGCCTGCACCATCCCGCTTCCCGCGGGACCGTCGCGCAGGACGGTCGGCGGCACCACGTCCCAGCCGAGTGCCTCCGAGATGAGGTACGCCGCCACCTCCCGACCGGCGAGGCTCCCGTCCGGGAAGTCCCAGAGCGGCCGTTCCCCCGCGACCGGCTTGTAGACGCAACGGATCGAGGAGTCACCCTCCACCACCGACCCGAAGAAGGTGGCGTTGGACGCTGGCATGATCCGGCCGTCGATGCGGACGTCTCCCTCGAGAAGCGCCGTCGTCTCGGCGTAGACCTCGGACATCGAAAGTCAGGAAGCAGCGGTCGTACGACGGAAGCCGTTCGCCCGCGGGCAGAGGTGTCCTGACGGATCGAGCGGTCCGCCACAGAACGGGCACGGAGCACGACCGGCCGAGACGACCACCTGCGCCCGTTTCGTGAACGCCCGGGCCAGACCGGCAGGCAGCCGCACCAGCAGGATCTCGTCGGGTTCGGGCTCGTCGATCTCCTCTTCCGGTGTCCCCGGGTCGACGACCGCATCCTCGGTGTAGGGGAAGACCTCGACCACGATGCGCTCGTCCTCGGAGTCCCAGGACAGGGTCATCGTGCCGGCCCGGAACTCCTCGACGATGGGCTGCTCGAGCGGTCCGTTGTCCTCGAGAGCGACCGGTGACACCGCGGGGATGGAAGTCTCTCCCCCGGTCGACCGCAGCAGCTCGTCCAGCAGCTCCTCGATGCGTTCGGCGAGCACCACGACCTGCTGCTTCTCCAGGGCGACGCTGGTCACCCGGGTGCCGCTGCGTGCCTGGAGGAAGAAGGTGCGTTGTCCGGGTGGACCGACCGTGCCGGCCACGAAGCGCTCCGGCGGGTCGAAGCTGTGTATCACCGATGCCATGTCCCCGAGCCTAGGGTGTGGCCGAAGCGGAGGCGTGGCCCCCGCCGACAGCCCCGGCACCTCCGCCGACGGTCGCGTCGCTGCTCACCGCGCGCCTGCCTCGGCGCTTGGGGGGCGGCTTGAGGTGCCCGAGGTCGCCGGCGGTCGAGTTCGACGCCACCACGAAGGGACGGTGCGGGGTGTAGCGGATCACCGACAACGAGGCGGGGTCCACCACGATCCTCTGGAACTCGTCGAGGTGCGTCGCGAACGCGTCGGCGAGGATCGCCTTGATCACGTCACCATGGCTCACGGCCACCCAGACGGCATCGGGACCGTGCTCGGCCTCCACGTGCGCGTCCCAGCGACGTACGGCGGCCACGGCACGTGCCGACATCTGGGCCATCGACTCCCCGTTGGGGAACACCACCGCGCTCGGGTGCGCCTGGACCGTGGACCAGAGCTTCTCCTTGGCCAGGACCTTCAGCTCCTTGCCGGTCCAGCTGCCGTAGTCGCACTCGAGCAGGCCACGCTCATGGGACAGCTTGAGGCGCGAGGCTTGCGCGAGGTTGATCTCCCGAGCCGTTTCCTTGCACCGCTCGAGCGGGCTGCTGACGATGGCCGCGAGCGGCACGCCCGCCAGCCGTTGACCGGCGGCTCGCGCCTGCTGCACGCCGAGCTCGTCGAGATGCACGCCCTTGCTCCGCCCGGCGAGCACTCCGGTCGCATTCGCATCCGTCCGGCCGTGTCGGGCCAGGATCACCGTTGCCATCGATCCCCACCATAGTGGCCTAACCTCGGACTCATGATCGTCGACAGCGCGCTCTACCGCGGTGGGGTCCGAGTGCCGATGACGTGTGCGAAGGACGACCTCGCAGCAGTTCGGGCGGCCACGAAGGAGCAGGACGACTTCGTCTGGGTCGGCCTGCACGAGCCCGTCGCGGGTGAGCTCGAGGTCGTGGCCCGGGCCTTCGACCTGCATCCGCTGGCCGTCGAGGACGCCTTGCACGCACACCAGCGGCCCAAGCTCGAGCGCTACGAGGACGGCATCTTCCTGGTCCTCAAGACCCTCTGGTACGTCGATGAGGAGGACGCCGTGGAGACCGGCGAGATCAACCTCTTCGTCGGCCACGACTTCGTCATCAGCGTCCGACACGGGCAGGGCACGGAGCTGCACACTGCGCGCCTGGACCTCGAGAAACGAGCCGCGGTGCTGGGCCACGGACCGTCCGCGGTGGTCTACGCCATCTGCGACCGGGTCGTCGACAGCTATGAAGAGGTCGCCGGCGCGCTCGAGGTCGACGTCGACGAGGTCGAGGAGTCGGTCTTCTCCCCGTCCCGCAGCCAGGACTCGCGCCGGATCTACGTCCTCAAGCGCGAGCTGTCCGAGGTGCGCCGCGCGGTCGGCCCACTGCGGGAGCCGATGAAGAGGTTCGCCACCGGGAGCGTCCCGATGATCAGCCAGGAGGCCGCCCCGTTCTTCCGCGACGTCGCCGATCACGTCATCCGGGTCAGTGAGGTGGTCGAGGCGCTCGACGCTCTGCTGTCGACCGCCTTCGACGCCCATCTGGCGAGGATCAGCGTCCAGCAG
>JBPCND010000363.1:0-3789 GCA_051001655.1 Nocardioides sp.
GCCGGGATAGCTCGACCACCATCTTCGCGGCTTCATCTTTGTATTCAGGAGTGTAAGACCGGCGGTTCTTTGACACGTATGTCCTCTCTTCCGGAAAGGGAACCCTAGTGGGTCCGTCGTCCGGAAGCTCGAGGGCCCATCAGGTGACGATGTGGCGCAAGCAGGGCGGCGTGCCGTGCGGCATTCGGTTGTTGGCTAATTCGCACGGTGACCGGTGGTAGGTGAGGTGGGGGCCCCGAGCCGGGGGCGGTGGTCCTTGTGGGGTTTGCGAGAGGCTCACTTGGGGCGCCCAGGACTCGTCGCGCGGGCGACCGTGGCCTTCTCGACGCGTCCTGGTCGAGATCGATGTCCACTACACGACGACTTCCTCCCCGACCCTGGGCGTGAGCGAGTGTGACCAGTCAGCGGTCGGCCAGGTACTGGCCATGTATGGCCGCCGTCGTCCCCCGGAGGGACGACGACCCCGCGACTCCTCGTCGGCCCGTGAAGGGGATGAACCTCGCGGCGATGGGTGACCCGTTCTGTCCGTGGCCCGCTCAGATCATCGACAGGGCACGCTCGATGTCGTCCCAGAGGTCGTCGGGGTGCTCGAGGCCTACCGAGATTCGGACGGTGCCTTCGGCGATGCCGGCGTCGTGGAGGGCGTCGGGGCCGAGTTCTCGGTGTGACGTGCTCGCCGGGTGCAGCGCGAGGGTTTCGACCCCGCCCAGTGATGGGGCGAGTGCTGTGAGGTGGACACCGGCGAGGAACTTGCGGCCGGCCGCCCGTCCTCCGGCCAGGTCGAAGGCGAGTATCCCCCCGAAGTCGCTCAACAAGTTCGTGGCGAGGGTGTGGTCGGGGTGCTCCGGGCGACCCGGCCAGTGCACGGCGGTCACCGCGGGATGGTCGGCCAGGTGGGCGGCGAGCCGCGCCGCGCTCGCACAGTGGCGCTGCATCCGCAGGCCGAGGGTCTGCAGTCCACGGATGGTCAGCCAGGCCGCGAACGGGTCACAGGTGGCGCCGAGTTCCACGGCGGACTTCCAGCACTTCTCGTAGAGATCGCGTGCCGCGAACACCGCGACACCGCCGGTGACGTCGGAATGTCCTGCGAGGTACTTGGTGCTCGAGTGGAGCACGATGTCGGCGCCGACGTCCAGGGGTCGGCACAGGACGGGCGTGGCGAAGGAATTGTCCACGACGCCGATCAGGTCAGCCTCCCGTCCGGCTTCCAGTAGGGCCGGGAGGTCGGCGACGCGTGTTGTCGGGTTCGCGATCGTCTCCAGGTACAACGCGCGGGTCTCGGGGCGGGTCGCCGCGCGGACTTCGTCGGCGTCGGTTCCCGACACGTAGGAGACTTCGATGCCGAAGCGCGCGGACAGGTCGGTCAACAGCGAGTATGTACCGCCGTAGAGGCACCGTTGGACGATGATGTGGTCACCGGTGCGCAGCAGGGCCAGCAGGACCGCGCTGATCGCGCCCATCCCCGATGCTGTCGCCAAGGCCATGCGGCCATTCTCCAGGTCGGCGACGGCCTCCTCCAGAGCGCGCACGGTGGGGTTGCCGCGTCGGCTGTAGACGAAAGCCCCATCGGGGGTGCTCATCGCCTCGGCGAGTTCGTCGGGGTCGTCAAATCCGAACGTCGAGGTCTGGTAGATCGGGACACTGAGCGGTCGGCAACCGTGCACCGGTGGCGCGTTCACGTGCACCGCACGCGTTTCCGGGTGTAGGGACCCGTGCTCGCCGGAGCTACCCGGCCCGACGCGCTCGCCGAACACCGAGCTGGAGGTCTGGCTGGGCCCGGTATCCGGGTCGGAATTGATCATTGCAAGATACGGGTGCTCGATGACCCGCGGAAGACCGTCGTGGCGCGGTCGGTGGTTTCCGGGTTCGGGGCCGTGTCGGGCTCGAACCCAGCGACGAGGTTGAGTGATCCGGTCAGCTGGTTGAGTGCGACGAGGCCGACGACGTCGGCGATCGCGCGGTCGGTCCAACCGTGGTGGCGGAGATCAGCGATGTCCTGGTCGGTGATTGCGGACGGCTCGACCAGCACTCGGACGGCGAAGCCGAGCAGTGTGGTCTTGGCCGGGTCCGTAGAGAGGGACTGGCGGGCGAGGGCGATGCTGGTCTCGGTGAGGCCCCCCCTGCGGCCGGCGTCGGTGTGCGCGGCGAGGCAGAGCCTGCAGCCGATCCATTCCTGCACCGCGAGCGAGACCCTCTCGCTGAGGGTGCGGGGCAGCTTCGCGCGCTTCATCGCACGGGAGAGGTCCAGGTAGCCCTGCAGCAGGGCGGGGGAGTGCGCCATCGTGCGGACCATCGGCCCTGGGGTGCCGTGCCGGTCGATGATGCTGTCGAGGATCTCGCCTGCCCGGTCGGGAGCTTCGGAGGGTTCGAGGGGGTGAATGCGAGACATGGCATTTCCTCCTGAGGGGAATGGGATCAGATGGCGTCGGCGGTCTCGCGGGCGATGCTGAGCCGCTGCTCGACCTCGCGGCGCAGCGTGGCCAGGTGTGGTGAGGGGATGACCAGGACGGGCCGACGTGCGTGGTGCAGCACGGCGTGGGAGACCGAGCCCAGCAGCATGGACCGGACGCCACGCCGCCCGCGGGAGCCCACGACGATCAGCGTCGCGTCCATGCGCTCGGCGACGTCGTCCTCGGCCGGGGCCTGCGGCGGGACGTCCTCGAAGACCGGGTGTCCCTCGGGGCCGGCAGCGAGTGCCTCGATCGGTTCGCGGGCGTAGGCGACGACGACGCGGTGACCTGACGCGAGGATGGCGACGTGTTCGATCGCGTGCTGCGCGTCGGGTGATCCGTCGTAGGCGATGAGGATCGGGTCGAGTGTGGTCATGGCGTGCTCTTTCTTCGGGGAACGGGTCGGATCAGTCCCGGAGTGACCTGCGTGCGTCGGGTGTGCGTGGTGGTACCGGTGCACGACGGCGTGGCCCTTGCCGCGGGCGATGAGCCAGCGGTTGACCGGCACGGTGAGCACGAAGGCGACGGCGAGGGCGACGGCGAGGCTGCCCCAGAAGATCCAGCTGGCGACGCCGGCTTCCATGGCACCGGGGATGAGCAGCATGATCGCGTTGTCGACGCTCTCCATGACCGTGATGGACGGGGTGTCGGCGGCGAGCGCGATCGGGATCGCCGCGCCGAGCGCGACGCCGGCGCGCAGCACGGGGCCGACTGTGAGCGCGTAGCCGAAGAGGAACGCCAGTGCGACGGCGAGCGCGATGGTGGCGAGGTTCGACCAGCCCAGCGCTGTGCCGATGACCATGCCGAGGACCTCGCCGATGGCGCAGCCGGTGAGGCAGTGCGCGGTGGCGGAGATCGCCTGCCGGGTGAGCGTCTGTGCAGGTTGGGCGGTGTGGTCCACGATGTCCTCCAGGGGCTCGCAGCGTGCTGGCGCAACTCGATGCTGGTGTAGCATACCTTGGGGGGGTACAGTAAACAAGTCGCCTCCACCGGGCCGAGTACCGGCCGCTGCACGGCCAGTGGGACCACCCCGAACTCGGGCAGGTACTCCAGCAGCGGCCTCAACGACCGGGCCGTCCGCGCGTCCCGGTACCCGGCAGCTCGACGATCCAGAACGAACCGCTCCACGGCTTCCGGGCTCAACGCCGAGCCGTCCAACCCGCGCTCGCCCAACCTGGCCGGTCTGCTGGCCGACCGCGCGGACGGGGTCCGCGCCGGACTGCTCCTGTCCGTGACCATCCTCGCCGTCGGCGCAATCATCTGCCTCGCCCAGTCCGCCCGAACCCCTACCGACGCACGGTCCTCGACCGCGCTCGACACCCACGAACGGAAACACCAA
>JBPCND010000364.1:0-10072 GCA_051001655.1 Nocardioides sp.
CGACCTGCCAATCGTCGCGCGTTGCCATGCCGGAAGTGTCGCGCATGGACAGACCCGGGCGGCGCGCCCCCCTCGCGGGGGACGCGTCGCTCCTGCCGGCCCGGGCCCGCCTCAGCCCTTGTTGATCGAGCTGTTCTCCACGGTCTCGGACGGGTCCGCCTCGGTGGGATGCGGAGCCACGTCGTTGGCGCGGTCGGCGTACACCGCCTCCTCGATCCGCTTGCCGATCTCGGCGTCGACGCTCTTCCAGTAGTCGAAGACGCGCGGCAGGGTCTCGTCCTTGACGCCGCCGAGGATGTGGCCGGCGACGTTCTGCACGAAGCGCTCACGGCCCGCGTCGTCGAAGACCTCGTTGACCATCAGGCGGGCTTGCCCGAAGTCGTCGTCCTCCGCGCGCAGGGTGTACGCCGACCGCACCATCTCGCCGTCCAGCTCCCAGCTGTCCTCGACCGGCCCGGTGAGGTCGCTGTAGGGGGCGCCGTGCGAGTTCGGGGCATACTTCGGCGCGTCTGCCGTGTGCTCGTAGGACATCGGTCCGTCGAACTGGTAGGTGTAGGCGCCCTCGACACGGTGCCGGTTGACCGGGAGCTGCTGGTAGTTCGGACCGATCCGGTAGCGCTGCGTGTCGGCGTACGCGAACACTCGTCCCAGCAGCATCTTGTCGGGGGAGAAGCTGATGCCCGGCACCACCGAGCTCGGAGCGAACGAGGCCTGCTCGATCTCGGCGAAGAAGTTCTCCGGGTTCTTGTCGAGCTTCATCGTCCCGACCTTGATCAGCGGGTAGTCGCCGTGCAGCCACACCTTGGTGAGGTCGAACGGGTTGTACTTGTAGGTCTTGGCGTCCTCATAGGGCATGACTTGGACGTGCAGCGTCCACGTGGGGTGCTCACCGCGGTCGATGGCCTCCCAGAGGTCGCGACGGTGGAAGTCGGCGTCCTCACCGGCGATCCGGTTGGCCTCCTCCTGGTTGATCGTCTCGACACCTTGGTCGGACTTGAAGTGGTACTTCACCCAGAACTTCTCGCCGGCGGCGTTGATCCACATGTAGGTGTGCGAGCCGTAGCCGTTCATGTGCCGCCAGGACTTGGGAATGCCCCGGTCGCCCATCAGGTATGTGACCTGGTGGGCCGACTCCGGATTGTGGGTCCAGAAGTCCCACTGCATGTCGTTGTCGCGCAGACCCGAGCCGCCGCGGCGCTTCTGCGAGCGGATGAAGTGCGGGAACTTCATGGTGTCGCGCACGAAGAACACCGGGGTGTTGTTGCCGACGAGGTCGTAGTTGCCCTCGGTCGTGTAGAACTTCAGTGCGAAGCCGCGCGGGTCCCGCCACGTGTCGGGGCTGCCCTGCTCGCCGGCGACCGTCGAGAAGCGGGCAAGCATGTCCGTCGTCGCGCCAGGCTGGAACAGCGCTGCCTTGGTGTATCGCGACAGGTCCTCGGTGGTCTCGAACGTGCCGAACGCACCCGACCCCTTCGCGTGCACGTTGCGCTCGGGCACCCGCTCGCGGTTGAAGTGCGCCATCTGCTCGAGGAAGTGGTGGTCGTGCAGCAGGATCGGACCGTCCGGCCCGACGCTCAGGCTGTTCCGGTCACTCTGCGCAGGCGATCCGGTGCCTGTGGTGGAACCCCGACGGTGGTTCTGTGGGGAACCGTCGGTCGGGCCATGTGTGGAATCGGTGGACGGTGCGTGGGGCTGGGCTTCGGTGCTCATGCTTCCTCCTGGTGGGTCGGACGGTCGGACGGTCGTACGGCGTCGTGCGCGAGTCGATCAAGTCGGGCGGGTCGTGCTGGGGCTGGTCGTGAGGGGACTGCTTGTGCTCGGGGTGCATGTCGTGCAGAGCCCCCAGAACGTCACCTCTGCCTCGTCGACGACGAAGACGGGAGCGTGCACGTGGAGGTCGGTCGTCTCGAGGCAAGGTGCCTCCTCGGTCGCACAGTCGATATCGGTGACCGATCCGCAGTTGCGGCAGACGAGATGGTGATGGTTGTCATCGACGCGGAGCTCGTAGCGCGCTGTCGATCCGGCCGGCTGGATGCGCCGCACGATGCCGCGATGGGTGAGGGTGTTGAGGACGTCGTACACCGCCTGGGTCGAGACCTGACCCACATCTGAGCGGACCCGTCCGAGCACCACCTCCGTGCTGGCGTGCGGCGTGTCCCGAAGTGCTGTCAGCACGGCGAGGCGCTGCTTGGTCACCCGCAGGCCGTGCTCACGCAGCACATCGGCTGCGTCGGGAGCCAGGGGTTGTGACACACTCCGACTCAACCACGCTTTCTGGAATGAGTCAAGAAAACCCATATCCATCTCTTGCCGTGCGTTGAGTCGCCAACCCTTCCCTGTTGAGTCGCCAACCGTTCCGGGTTGACGCGTCAAGAAGGCCGGAACACCCACCTTTCGACGGGGAGGCAGTGGCTACTCAACGGGGAGGCAGTGGCTACTCAACGGGTGGTGGTGTAGAGGGTGTGGATGACGTCCTCGATGGCCGGCTCCTGCAGCGACAGGTCGGCGACGTCGTAGGTTGCGGCGACGGCAGCGACGATCGGGGCGGCCGAGGCATCAGCGGGGAAGCTGAGCCACTGCCGCGGCCCCTCCACCCTGCGGACGGTGGCGCCCGGCACGTGGATCGGGCCGGCCTCGTCGACGAGATCCACGATGAGCGTCCGGGTCGATGAGCCTTGGGCGTGCAGGCCGGCGAGCGAGCCATCGTAGATGAGCGCGCCGCGGTCGATCACCATCACGCGCGAGCAGAGCTGCTCGATGTCCTGGAGGTCGTGGGTGGTCAGCAGGAGCGTCACCTCTCGCTCCTCGTTGACGCGACGCAGGAAGGAGCGCAGTCGACCCTTGCTGACCACGTCGAGGCCGATCGTCGGCTCATCGAGGTAGAGGATCTCCGGGTCGTGGAGGAGCGCCGCCGCGATGTCGCCACGCATCCGTTGGCCCAGCGAGAGCTGACGGACCGGGGTCTCGAGCAGGTTGCCGAGCTCGAGCAGCTCGATGAACTCGGTCAGGTTCGCGCGGTGCCGAACGGGATCGGTGCGATAGATCCTGCGCAGCAGGTCGAAGGAGTCGCGGAGCGGGAGGTCCCACCACAGCGTCGTGCGCTGGCCGAAGACCACGCCGATGCGCCGGGTCAGCTCGGTGCGCGCCCGAGACGGGTCGACGCCCGCGACGCTGAGCCGGCCTGACGTGGGGACCAGGATGCCGGTGAGCATCTTGATCGTCGTGGACTTCCCGGCGCCGTTCGGCCCGATGTAGCCGACCATCTCGCCGCGGTCGATCTCGAAGGAGATCCCGTCGACCGCGCGGACCTCGACGGAGGTACGCCGCACGCGGCCGATGCGCCGCCGCACGGTGAATGTCCTGGTCAGGTCCTCGACCTGGATCAGGGGCTGCACGCTTCGCAGACCAGGCGCCGAGGTCGAGGCATCTCCTGGGGTCGAGCTTGTCGAGACCATGTCAGCTCCCGGTCGATCGGTAGCGCCGGACGCCGCCGTGCCAGGCCAACGCCGCGAGAGCGCCGAGGGCGAGGGCGGCGACCGGCGAGGCGAACTGCATGGCGGTCGGCAGCCTGAGCGGGTCCTGCCGGCCGAGGATGAACAACGAGGGATACCAGTTCACGAAGGCCAGGGGCACGAGGAACGTCAACGCCTTGACCGCCTCGGCAGGGTAGATCGTCAAGGGATACTGCGCCAACGTGTTGCCGCCGTAGGTGAAGGCGTTGGCCGCCTCGGAGCCGTCGGTCGTCCAGAACTGGAAGGCCGCGCCGAGGGTGAAGAGGGACACGAAGATCGCCGTCCCGAAGACGATCAGGTAGGGAACGGTCAGGGCGCGGCCCAGCGTCCAGTCCACGTCGAGGATGACCAGCGACCACACCAGCACGATCGTGGCCTGGGTGATCCGGCCGAGCCGGCGCAACGCGAACTCGTCGGCGGCCATCTGGGCGAACAGCGGCATCGGACGGATCATCATCGCGTCGAAGGTGCCCAGCCGGATCCGCTGACCGAGGCGCTCGATGTTGCCGAGGATCAGGTCGGCCAGGCCCAGGCACAGTCCAGCGCCGCCGTACAGGAAGCCGATCTCGGCCAGCGAGAAGCCGCCGAGCGCCTCGACCGTGGTGAACATGATGACGATGCCGAGGAAGTCGAGGCCGGTGACCAGGAACTGGCCGAGGGTGAGCATCACGAACGACGCGCGGTAGGTCATCGACACCCGGATCCACGTCCAGGCGAGGAGGCCGTAGGCGCGCAGACCCCACGCGAGTCGGTCAACCACCCTGGACCACCAGCTTGTGGCGTGCCCGAGCCAGCACCGCCGAACAGGCCAGCAGCACCACGACCGCCCACCCCGCTTGGAATCCCAGCGACCCGACCGCGGACCACCCGGAGGCTTTGCCCAGCCAGATGTCTGCGGGAACCTGCAGGAACGTCGCCCACGGCAACGACATCGCGAGGTCGCGTGCCCAGCCCGGGAACAGCACGAGCGGAACGACCAGTCCGGAAAGGAACGTCGCGAGCACCGCGGCGAGGTTCTTGACGCCCGTGTCGTCGAGGAGCCAGAACGCCGTGCACGCGACGAGCATCCGCAGCCCGAAGGAGACGACGACCGCGAGCACGACCGACACCCCGAACAGCAGGGCGCTCAGCACGTCGGCGGGATAGCGCAGGTCGAAGAGCAGCGCACCGACGATCGTGGGAGCGACACCGCGGGTGAGGAGATGGTACGCCGCTCGCCCGAGGTCGCTGGCCAGCCACCAGCCGAGCAGGTTCACCGGCCGGTAGAGGTCGATCGCCACGTCACCGGTCCGAATGCGCGCCGCAAGATCGTCGGTGGCGCCGCCGCCCCAGATCGCCACGGTCATCAGCATCGCCTGGCCGAGCCAGGCGTAGGTGACGGCATCGGCCACGTCGTAGCCGCCGGCGTCCGGACTCTGCTTCCACACCGCGATGTAGACGAAGCAGATGATCACGCCGAACACGCTGTTCGTGAAGATGCCCGCCAAGGTCGCCGCGGTGTAGTTGGAGTAGCGCCGGAAGGAGCGCAGAGCGACCGCGAGGTAGAGCACCTTCCCCCCTTCTCGTGTGAGCAACCGGCCGCCCGCTCACCGGTCAGGTCGCGGCTCAGTACTGGTAGGTGCCGTGCAGGATCGCCCGCCCGACTGTCTTGGACGCGAGGTTGAACGACACGACGGCGGGCGAGGCGTCGGCGTCCACGCCGAGTGACTCCTCGCCGACGGCGTGGACCACGAAGAAGTAGTGGTGCACCTGGTCGCCCTCTGGTGGTGCCGCACCCCTGAAGCCTGGCTCGCCACCGTCGTTGCGACATTGGAAGGCGTTGCCCGGAAGGGCGCCGGAGGCGGCGCCGGTGTCGAGTGAGGTGACGTCCGCGGGGAGATCCACCAGGACCCAGTGCCAGAAGCCCGACGGGGTGGGTGCGTCCGGGTCGAAGCAGGTCACCACGAAGCTCTTCGTGCCCTCCGGCGCGCCCGACCAGCTCAGCTGCGGGGAGGTGTTTCCCCCCGAGGCAACGTGGTCGTCCTTGAGGGGCCGGCCGTCCTCGATGTCCTCACTGGTGACAGTGAAGGACGGGACCGGCGGGAGCAGGTCGTAGGGGTTGGGGCTGACAGGGCGCTCGAGGGTCATCGGTCCTCCGGGATCCGGCGGTGGTGGTCGTCGTCGACACTAGTCCGCTCCGTGGGCGGGTCAAGGAGCCGGTCGCGCGGCGACGAGAATGGACGCATGACCGACGAGCCGGGCGCGTTTCCGCCCTATCCCTCCGGGCTGCGTCTCGCCGGCCGACGGGTGCTGGTCGCCGGCGGTGGACACGTCGCCCAACGACGTATCCCGGGCCTGCTGGCTGCGGGTGCCGACGTCGTGCTCGTCTCACCTGAGGTGACGCCGGCCGTCGAGGGAATGGCCGGCTCGGGAGACGTGGTCTGGCTTCGTCGCCGCTTCGTCGCCGAGGATCTCGACGGCACCTGGTACGTCGTCGTGGCGACCGACGACGTGGTCGTCAACGAAGAGATCGGTGCCCTCGCCGAGTCGCGCCGGATCTTCTGCGTGCGCAGCGACGACGCCCCGAAGGCGTCCGCCTGGACGCCGGCTGTGGGCTGTCATGCCGGCATGACGGTCGCCGTGCTGGCCAACCGGGAGCCGCGACGCTCCGCCGCGGTGCGGGACGCGATGCTGACCGCCCTGCGCGACGGGACCATCGCAGCGCCGCACGACCACGAGCGGACACCAGGTGTCGTGCTGGTCGGCGGGGGTCCCGGAGACCCCGGGCTCCTGACGGTCGCCGCGCGGCGTGCCCTCGCCGAGGCCGATGTGGTGGTGGCGGACCGGCTGGCCCCGCGCGAGCTGCTCGACGAGCTCAGCCCCGACGTCGAGCTCATCGATGTCGCCAAGCTGCCGCGTGGCCGCTCGGCGGTGCAGGAGGAGATCAACCGCATTTTGGTGGACCGGGCCCGCTCTGGAAAGCGGGTCGTGCGGTTCAAGGGGGGTGACTCCTTCGTGTTCGGTCGCGGCTTCGAGGAGGTCTCGGCCTGCGTCGAGGCCGGGGTGCCGTGCCGGGTCGTCCCCGGAGTGACCAGTGCGATCGCCGTGCCTGCAGTGGCTGGCATCCCGGTCACGCACCGCGGTGTCGCCCACGACTTCACGGTGGTCTCGGGACATCTGCCCCCGGAGGATCCCGAGTCGTTGGTCGACTGGGACGCCGTCTCGCGGCTGCGTGGCACCGTGGTCCTGATGATGGCGGTGCACAACCTGTCGCTGATCGCGACCGCCTTGATGGCAGGGGGACGCGAAGCGTCCACACCGGTCGCCATCGTCTCGGAGGGAACGATGCCGGGGGAGCGAACCGTGCTCTCCACGCTCGGCACCGTGACCGCCGACGTCGAACGGGCGCAGGTCCGGCCGCCCGCGATCGTGGTGGTCGGGTCGGTCGTCTCCGTCGCGCATCCCGAGCGGTACGGCGCCGTGGCCGACACCGAGGCGGACGTTGCCCACGCCACCGGCCCCGTGACCAACTGAGCATGGCCCATCTGGTGGAGGTCCACGACGTGTCGGACCCGCGCCTCTCGGACTACCGCGACCTGCGCGACGTCGAGCTCCGTAAGCACCTCGAGTCCCAGGACGGCCTGTTCCTCGCCGAGGGGGAGAAGGTCGTCCGTCGCGCCGTCGAGGCCGGATTCTCCCCGCGGTCCTTCCTGATGGCGCCTCGCTGGCTCGACGGTCTCGGCGACGTGCTGGCCTCGACCCATGCACCGTGCTTCGTGCTCCCCGAGGCGCTTGCGGAGGAGGTCACCGGCTTCCACGTGCACCGTGGGGCGTTGGCCTCGCTCCACCGGCGTCCGTTGCCGTCCCTTGACGCGGTTCTCCACGGCGCCCGGACGGTCCTGGTCCTCGAGGACATCGTGGACCACACCAACGTCGGTGCCGTCTTCCGCTCGGGCGCAGCGCTCGGGGTGGATGCGGTTCTGCTGTCCCCGTGCTGCGCCGACCCCCTCTACCGGCGTGCGGTGAAGGTCGCGATGGGTGCGGTCTTCTCGCTGCCGTGGACGCGGGTCGAGGACTGGTACGACGCGCTGCCGGAGCTGTCCCGACGCGGGTTCGCCACCGTGGCGATGACGCTGACGCCGGACGCCGCACCTCTGGACGAGGCCGTGGCAGGACTCGACCGGGTCGCCCTGGTGCTCGGCGGCGAAGGACACGGACTGTCTGCGAGATGGCAGGTCGCCGCAGACCGACGGGCCGTCGTACCCATGCGCGAAGGCATCGACAGCCTCAACGTCGGGGCTGCCTGTGCCGTGGGCTGCTACGTGCTGCAACGCCGGTGAGGCTCAGCCGGGCCAGTCCGGGGGGAACTCCGCGGACCTCTCCTCGTGCTCCTTGTGGAGCTTCTTGCGCGACCTGCGGTTGAGCCTGTCACCGAAGACGGTCCCGTTGCAGTGGTCGGTCTCGTGTTGCAGGCAGCGTGCGAGCAGTCCGTCACCGGCGTGGCGCACCGGTGTGCCCTCGTGGTCCTGACCCTCGACGGCGGCGTAGTCGGGTCGGGCCAGCGCGACGAAGGCGCCGGGAAGCGAAAGACAGCCCTCGTCGTCGACGTCGAGCCTGCGGTCACGCCCCTCCGGCAGGAAGAGCACGGGGTTGCACACCACACCGCGGTGGCGGACGCCCGCTGCATCGGAGCAGTCGAAGACGAAGAGGGCACGGTCCACCCCGATCTGGCAGGCGGCCAGACCGACCCCGTCCGCGGCGTGCATCGTGGCCACGAGGTCCGCGGCGAGTGCCTGCAGCCCGTCGTCGAAGTCGGTGACCGGCTCCTGAACACGGTGCATCACGTCATCGCCCCAGCGGGTGATGGGATGCACGGAGCCGCCGGCGAGGAGTGCATCCGCGTCGGGCCGTGGTACGTCGGACATGGCCGCCATCCTAAACCGCTGTCCACCGCCGAGCCCCGGCCACCACTGCCGAGTCGGCGCGTCCGCACGCCCAGAACCCCTCGAGTCGGCACGTCCGCACGCCCAGCACCCGCCCCGCGGCGCTACGGGGTCGATCCCCGGCACCACAAGCCGACGATCCACCCGCTAGTGATTCGCCGACCGCATCGTCGCGCGTCGGCCGCGGGAGGTCGGCGGCCGAGACTCGGCTCGCGTCCTGGGGTCGTTGCCTGATGGGACGCCTAGCTCATCCCGATCACGGTGCGTAGCACGACGCCCGAGCCGATCAGACACACGCCGACCGCGGCGCCGTACGACACCAGGCGACGCACCGAGGAGCTGGCCCGCCCGGTCTTCGCGACAACCCGCTCGAGACGCCCCACCAGGTCACGGGCGAGGAGCCCCGCAGCCGCCAAGGTCGCTGCCATCCCGATGCCGAAGGCGAGCACGAGCAACCCGCCGAACCAGGCCTTGCCCAGCGCGACCGCCGCGAGCATCAGCAGCAGGGCTGACGGGCTGGGCACCAGACCGCCGATGAGCCCCATCGTCCAGGGTTCCCATCGACTGCGCGCCTGCGCCGGAGGTGCCGGGTCCGCCGCGGTCGCGGTGAGTACGGCGCCGGACGTCTCCTCGTGTCCGTGCCCGTGTCCATGGCCGTGTCCGTGCCCATGCCCGTGGCCGTGTCCGTGCCCATGACCCTGGCCGGTGTCGTTCCGCAGCTGCGCACGCCGCAGCAACGACAGTCCGAGCACGAGGATCAGGATGCCGGTCGCCAGAGTCAGCCAGGGATACAGCTGCGCGGGAACGAAGGCGGTGCTCACCGTGACCAGCAGGGCGAAGAGGAGGACGGACCCGGTGTGCGCGACCGTGACACTGATGGCCACTGCGGCTGCCGAACGCCAGGCGGAGTCGCTGCCCTGGGTGAGATAGAAGGCCATCACGGTCTTGCCGTGCCCCGGGGCGACGGCGTGACTGGCCCCCAGGACGAGGGCCACGAGAAGTGCCAGCCCGCCGGCGATGAGACCGTTGCGGGCCAGCAGGTCGTCTGCGCGGGCAGCCAGCCAGCCGCTCTCCGTCGCGGATGGAGACCCGGTCGTCGCGTCCGTGGTGGGCGCAGCGGGGCCACCGGTGCTGACGGTGAGGTTCGCCGACGACACGTCCAGGGGTGACGTGAGCAGGTCAGTGGGGTACGCGGTGAGGCGGTCGCTCACGCTCTCGGTGGGGACGTTGGAGGAGGTCAGCGTCATCTCGTCGCCGAGGGCCGTCACCTCCCGCCAGCCCACCTGACCGGGTGAGGAGGCGTCCACCAGCGTGACCGCGGTGTCAGCCTCCGTGATCGACACACCCGCGTCGATGCGACAGACGATGCGGGTCACGGGGAGACCCCCTTGCCCCTCACTCGTGGCGGCTTCCGAGGTCTCGACGGACAGCGCGACCGACCTGCCGGCCACGGTGAGCTCCATGGCCTCGGCGGCGCTGCGGCAGCGGTCGCCGGCCAGCGACTCGAGATCCTCGATCGCGCTGCCGAGTTGTGCCGTGGGGACCTCCGCCAGATCGATGACGTGGTCGAGGATCACGGCGTCGGGGGCCACCACGACACCGGTGTAGCGGTTGACGGTGAAGTTGCCCAGCGGATGC
>JBPCND010000365.1:0-8381 GCA_051001655.1 Nocardioides sp.
GATGTCGGCGCTGGCGATGGCGATCCTGCTCAACGGCATGACGCGCTCGGAGATCTCCCGGTGGACCGACGCGATGATCTCCTCGGGAGAGCGCATGGACTTCTCGGCGCTGTCGCGACCCACCGCGGACAAGCACTCCACCGGCGGCGTGGGCGACAAGATCACGCTGCCGCTGGCGCCGCTGGTTGCCGCGTGCGGCGTCGCCGTGCCGCAGCTCTCGGGCCGGGGCCTGGGCCATACCGGCGGGACCCTGGACAAGCTCGAGTCGGTCCCCGGCTGGACGGCGTCGCTGTCCACCGAGGCGATGATGTCGCAGCTCGAGGACGTCGGCGCGGTGATCTGCGCCGCCGGTGCGGGGCTGGCTCCGGCCGACAAGAAGCTCTACGCGCTGCGTGACGTGACCGGCACGGTCGAGGCGATCCCGCTGATTGCGAGCTCGATCATGAGCAAGAAGATCGCCGAGGGCACCGGTGCTCTGGTGCTCGACGTCAAGGTCGGCAGCGGCGCGTTCATGAAGGAGCTGGAGTCGGCGCGCGAGCTGGCCGAGACCATGGTCGCCCTCGGGACGGATGCCGGCGTCGCGACGGTGGCGCTGGTGACCGGGATGGACACACCGCTGGGTCTCACCGCCGGCAACGCGCTCGAGGTCCGTGAGTCGGTGGCGGTGCTGGCCGGTGGCGGACCCGCCGACGTGGTGGAGCTGACGCTCGCGCTGGCTCGCGAGATGCTCGCAGCCGCGGGGGTCACCGACGTCGACCCGGCCGACCGGCTGGCCGACGGGTCGGCGATGGACGTCTGGAAGCGGATGATCGCGGCGCAGGGTGGAGACCCGGACGCCTCCCTGCCGGTCGCGCGGGAGACCCAGGTGGTGGCGGCACCGGCTAGCGGGGTGCTGACCCGGTTGGACGCGCTCGCGGTGGGGGTTGCCGCGTGGAGGTTGGGCGCCGGCCGCGCCCGCAAGGAGGACCCGGTGCAGGCCGGGGCGGGCGTCGAGATGCACGCCAAGCCCGGTGACACGGTGCGTGAGGGCGAGCCCCTGCTCACGCTGCACACCGACGACGCCGACCGGTTCGCCCGGGCGCAGGCGGCGCTGGAGGGCGCTGTCGAGGTGGCACCGGCCGGTTCCCCCTACGCTGGCAAGTCGATCATCATCGACCGCGTCTCCGCCTGACCGCTGACGGGTGTTTACCAGGGGATGCCGGATGTTTGAACCTCCCCATGGCAAGTTCTCCATGGGGAGGTTCCAATTGCCTGCATCCCCTGGTAAACCGCCGTCACCGGAGGCCCGTCAGGAGAGGAGGAGGACGACGGTCTCGGCGACGCAGGCCGGCTTGTCGGACCCCTCCAGCTCGACGACGTACCTGACCTGCACCTGCTTGCCGGCCGGGATGTCGGTGACCGCCAGAAGGGACACATGTGCCCGGACCCGAGAGCCGACCGGGACGGCGGAGGGGAACCGAACCCTGTTGACCCCGTAGTTGAGCCTCGCCCCCGGGGTCTCGAGTGCGAAGACCTGGCTGCCGAGCCACGGGACCAGAGACAGGGTCAGGTAGCCGTGGGCGACCGTCCCGCCGAACGGTCCCCCGGCAGCCCGCTCGACGTCGACGTGGATCCGCTGGTGGTCGCCGGTGGCGTCGGCGAACGCGTCCACCCGGTCCTGCTCGATCGTGACCCACTCGCTGGTGCCGAGGTCCTCACCGGCTGCTTCGGTCAGCTCGTCGAGGGTGGTGAACGTGCGCATACCGGGGTGCCTCCTGCGGCCGCGTGCTGGTTGGATGTGACGCATGTCAGAACCTATCGGTGAGCGGATCAAGAGGGCTCCCAAGGTGCTCCTGCACGACCATCTCGACGGCGGGCTCCGGCCGCAGACGATCATCGACCTGGCACCTGAGAGCCACGTCCTCCCGGCCACGGAGGCCGCCGCCCTCGGCCACTGGTTCGAGGAGTCGGCGAGCTCCGGCTCCCTCGAGCGCTACCTCGAGACGTTCGACCACACGGTCGCGGTGATGCAGACCGCCGACAACCTGTCGCGGGTCGCTCGTGAGTGTGTGGAGGACCTCGCGCAGGACGGAGTGGTGTACGCCGAGGTGCGCTACGCGCCGGAACAGCACCTCGAGGGCGGCCTCGCGCTCACCCAGGTCGTGGAGGCGGTCCGGGACGGTTTCGCCGAGGGGCAGGAGCAGGCTCGGCATGACGGTCGCCCGATCGTCGTACGCCAGCTGCTCACCGCCATGCGGCACCAGGCCCGCTCCAGGGAGATCGCCGAGCTGACGACCGGCTACCGTGAGGACGGCGTGGTCGGCTTCGACATCGCCGGCGCGGAGGCGGGCTACCCGCCGACCCGGCACCTCGACGCGTTCGAGTACCTCCAGCGTGAGAACGCCCACTTCACGATCCACGCCGGTGAGGGGTTCGGGCTCCCGTCGATCTGGCAGGCCATCCAGTGGTGCGGCGCTGACCGGCTCGGCCACGGCGTACGGATCATCGACGACATCACCGTGGGGCCGGACGGCACGCCGCGGCTCGGGCGGCTGGCGTCCTACGTCCGGGACAAGCGGATCCCGCTGGAGATGTGCCCGACCTCCAACGTCCAGACCGGTGCGGCCGCGTCGATCGCCGAGCACCCGATCGGCCTGCTCACCGCGCTGAGGTTCCGGGTCACGGTGAACACCGACAACCGGCTGATGAGCGGCACCTCGATGACGCGGGAGATGACCTTGCTCGCGGAGACGTTCGACCACGACATGGCCGACCTGCGCTGGATGACGATCAACGCCATGAAGTCGGCGTTCCTGCCCTTCGACGAACGGCTCGCGCTTATCGACCAGGTCATCAAACCTGCCTACGCAGTGCTCGATGCGATGACCTGAGCCAGTCGCGTGAACGTCAGCCTGTGCGATGGGTGAGCACGACGTAACCCGCGGCCAGCAGGGCCAGCAGTCCCAGACCGCCGACGATGAAGCCGGCGCTCGGGCCGCCACCGGCGGTGTCGGACGAGGCCGTCTCGTCCTCGGAGGGCGACTCGGAGGCCGAGTCGGTCGGCGACCCGGTGGAGGTCTCCTGATCCGGGGTTGCCGATTCGACCTC
The DNA here is from genome assembly GCA_051001655.1 of Nocardioides sp. GTDB lineage: Bacteria > Actinomycetota > Actinomycetes > Propionibacteriales > Nocardioidaceae > Nocardioides_B. The sequence continues at coordinate 3,088 of JBPCND010000365.1, forward strand.
GGCCGGCTCCTCGGTGTAGCCCGGCCCATCCCGGACGTCGCCGGTGACCCCGAGACCCATGGTGAACGGCACTAGGTAGGACTCGCCGTCGGGGTCCTCCTCCAAGAACACCGTGACGGTGTAGCGGCCGGCCAACGCGGTGCCCTTGGCGGCACCGGTGCCGGTGCGGTTGAGGTAGGTCACCGCGCTGGTGCCCACACCCGTGGTCAGCGCACTGGTGGGAAGGTAGGCCTGCGACGTCGGCGTGCCGGCCAGCGAGTTGTTGGTGGCCAGCCGGCGGCCGGGGCCGAACGCGTCCACCCGGGTGAACATGTCCAGGTTCCCCGTGGCCTGGGCAAGCTGGCTGCCGGGCCTGGGGAAGTCGATCCGGGTGGCCAGCTGCTGTCCCCACTCCAGGTCGACCTGGTAGGTCAGCACTTCTCCGGGAAGGATCGAGTCCCGGTAGCTCCCGGGCTCGAGCAGGGGTGCGTCGGCGAACGACGAGCCTCCTGTCGTCTTCGTCGAACGACCCCCGGGCGGCTTCATGAAGCTGCCGGTCGTGGCCGCTTCGGGAAGGCCGTCGGTGGACTCGACCGACGGCTCCTCGATCACGCGGACCTCCAACGGTCGAGGGCCGACGACGCTCGTCGCCTTGTCGGTGACGGTGGCGACGAGGGTGTCCGCGGTGACGCACGGGTCGTCCGGCGTGACCTCCCCCAACGTGCTGACCCCTCCGGCGATCGCGCCCGCCGAGATCAGCTGACCGGCGCTGAGCTGAGTGAAGGCGCTGTCGGTCCCGCACTGTTGGCCGTCGGTGGTGGCGAGCTCGAGACCGACCGTCTCTCCCGTGGAGGTCGCGGTGCGCAGCGAGGCGCTCACGTGCAACGTCGAGCCGGTGATCTCCCGCTCGATGGTGTAGTTCTTCACCAGCCCGGTCTCGGTGGTGCCCAGCTCGTCGAGCCAGTCACCGGCGGTGATGACGGGGGCTCCGTCGGCGCTCGGCGTGCCGGCGACCGGCTGGCCGATCGCGGAGAACGGCCGGCCTGCCCGAGTGGCCAGCTTCTCCAGGCTCGCGGCGAACTCCTCGGCGGAGTCCACGTCGTAGTAGGTGCCGTTGCCGGCCCCGGCGATACATCGGAGCTTGTCGCGGGCGGCTCCGTCGACGTCGAGACCGACCACGTCGATCTTGAGGTCCACGCCCTGCTCGGACAGGTCACGGGCGACTTTGCAGGGGTCCGGGTCGCAGGTCGGCTCACCGTCGGAGACCAGCACGATGGTCCGCTTGCCCTCGCCGCCGAGGTCCTTGCCGGCCTCCTGGAGGGCATAGCCGATCGGTGTCTCGCCGAAGGGTCGGTACGAGGACACCGCCGACCTCAGCTGGTCGCGGTTGCCGCTGCCGACCGGCACGACGAGCTGGGAGTCGGTGCAGGCACCGGGCTCGCCGCGGGAGAAGACCTCGGCGCCGTACACCCGGAGGCCGACGGCCTGGTCGTCCGGCAGCGAGCCGATCACCCGGTTGAGTGCCTGCTTCGCGGCGGCGATCTTCGTCTGACCCCCGGACGACCGCTCCTGCATCGAGCCGGACGAGTCGAGCACCAGGACCAGCCGGCCTCCGTCGCCCTCGGCCGCGCCGGGCACGACGGCCTGGGCGGGCACCGGCATCAGGCGCCAGAAGAGCCCGAAGGACACGACAAGCAGGACGAGTGCGGCGCCGGCGACCCGACGAAGTGTGGTTGCAGATGGCATTCCGAGATCCCTTCGGTGCGTTTGCAAGTGCAAACATATGTCCTGGCCCTCAGGCGTGCAAGCCGGATCTGGCGCCTGTCTGGATCGTGACCTATCGTTCGCAGTAGCAAAGAGAGGTGTCCCGTGTCCCGTCCCGCGTCCGAGCACCAGCTGCGTAGTCGGCAGGAGCAGACCCGACTGTACGGCGCTCCGCTCGGTGATCTGGTCGGGGAGCTCGGCGAGACCCTCGGGCTGTCCCAGGCCCGCATCGCCAAGCTGGTGGGAATCTCAGCCCCGATGCTGTCGCAGCTCGCGTCCGGCCACCGGGTCAAGATCGGGAACCCGACCGCCGTCGTGCGTCTGCAGCATCTCCTCGGCGGTGCGCGCGATGTCGCGGCCGGCCGCGAGAATGCAGCCGATGTGGTCGCCGGGCTCGAAGGCGAGCGGGCCGACCAGATCCTCACCCGGTCCTCCCAGGTGAGCTCGCGCCGCGGTGCCGCGGAGATCCAGCACCTGCTGCGGGCGGTGGCCTCGGCGGAGGAGCTCTTGGCGGCGGCCGCACTGCTCGCCGACGAGCATCCCGGTCTGGCGGAGGTCGTGCGTGTCTACGGTGCAGGTCGCAACGATGAGGCACTTGCGCACTTCGACCGCACCGTGGCGGCGCCTCACCCATAGCTTGTCCCACCCCTGGCTGTGACATGCTGGGGCCGCCGTGTCGTCGGGTCGGGCAAGGGGTTCTCGCGTGGGTGAGGTCTTCGCCGGGCGCTACGAGCTCGTGGACGTCCTCGACGCCGGTGGGGTCGGGACCGTCTGGCGTGCCTGGGACCACCGCCACGCGTGCTATGTCGCGGCCAAGGTGTTGCGTCAGTCCGATGGCGACTCCCTCCTCCGGTTCGTGCGCGAGACCTCGCGCCGCATCCAGCATCCCCATGTCGTCACCCCGCTGGGGTGGGCCGGCGAGGACGACCGGGTGCTGTTCACGATGCCGCTGGTTCGCGGAGGGTCGCTGGCAGCCCTCCTCGGTGACTTCGGGGTCCTGCCGGTCGGGTGGGCAGCCGAGCTGTTGCGGCAGTCTCTGAGCGCGCTCGAGGCGGTGCACGCGATAGGGCTGGTGCACCGCGACGTCAAGCCGGCGAACCTGCTGCTGGATGCCACCGGCTCAGACCTGCCGCACATGATGCTCTCGGACTTCGGCGCGGCGGCCCAGGTCGCAGCGCCCCGGCTCACTCGGGCCGACTCGGTGATCGGCACTCCCGGCTACTTTGCGCCTGAGCAGATCCGAGGAGCAGACCCCGATCCGCTCCAGGACGTCTATGCCGCGGCGGTGGTGACCCTGCAGACGTTGACGGGCGAAGCTCCCGCGGCGTCCGGTGACCTGCCGGCGTACCGGCCGCGCACAGCACTCGAGCACGCAGTCGCGGCTCTGGTCGGGGAGATGACCGCCGATGACCCGCGGCGCCGTCCGCAGGGGGCTCGTGCAGCTCGGGTCCGGCTCGACGGCATCCACGGGAGCCACGACCTCGCCGCCGGGTCGGATCCCGGGTGTCCGGTGGAGGTCTTCGACCACGTTCCCGCCCTGCCCGACGGCTGGAGCGACGGAGGTCCAGTGACCGGCCCAGCAACCGGCCCAGCAACCGGCCCAGCAACCGGCCCAGTGACCGGCCCAGCAACCGGCCCAGTGACCGGCCCAGCGACTGGGACTCCCGGACGCGCCGCTCCCGGGCAGGTCAGCCCGGCGACGCGGACGGCGAACTTCATCCGGAAGGTGTGCACCTGGCGGGCGGGGGCGAGCCAGATCGCCCCGTCGAGGCCGGTGCGGCCGAGCAGCCCCTTGCTGCGGGCCCGCCTGGTGTCCGCGACCTCGACCGACGCCACCTCGCGGCCGTCGATCACGAGTCGATGCATGTCGTGTTCCCCCTGGGTCGGCGGCCCAGCATAGTGGGTGCTCCACCACGCGTTGCCCGATCCGAGACACTTGCGCGCACAGGGCCGGGTCTGGCCCTCGGCGGGAACGAATGGCAGCCACTTTCGCGCACATGCGTGATGTCGGACAGGTGTGCGACCCCCGCGCGGTACGGCGGCGGTGGTCTCATGATCTCGCGCGGGTGGTGCCGAGCAGGCTCGCCACCCGGTGGTAGGCCTCGTCGGGCAGCATCGCAGTGCATCCGAGGGACACTGCGTGTGCCACGATGCGCGGCTCTGCACGCATCAGCCTCACGCCGCGGCGCAACAGCACCAGTGGCGGTTTGCGGCGCTCACGCAGGTCACGGGTGAGGCGTCGCCAGAAGGTCACCACCGGGTGGTGCCGCACGCAGATCGCCTCGGCCAGGATGCCGCGCAGTCGGCAGTCGGCGGCGACCTCTTGGGCGAAGATGCCTTCCGCGACGATGAACGCACAGTCACCGAGGTCGAGTGTTCGGTGGCCGACCCGACCGTCTCGCGAGATCTCGTAGTCCGGGACATCGGCGAAGCCGTCGCGGCAGAGCCGTTCGAGTGCGGCGGCTGCCTCGTCACCCAGCCAGGAGCCCGGGTCGTCCCAGTCGACGAGGTCCGGTCCGCGCCCGATCGAGACGCGGGGCAGGGTCGAGTCGGACCCGTCCTTGTTGAAGTCGTCGAGGTTGATCGTCGGAAGCTTGAGCTCCTGCGCGAACCGTGCGCAGAGCCGGGACTTCCCTGCCCCGGAAGGACCGGCGAGAACGATCACCTTCGCGGGCACGCAGGCCTCAGATCCCGATCGGGTGCCAGACCGTCTTGGTCTCCAGGAACGCCGTCATCGCGTCGATGCCCGGGTCGAGGGTCCAGTCCGGCTCGGCGACAGGAGGTCGGCGTACCCGTTTGAGGTTCTCCGCCGCCGCCTCCTCGAGCCGGGTCGCGAGGGCGGGGTCAGCGACGAGACCGGTCAGGTCGATGGCGTTGACGTCCATGTGCGAGGCGAGCGTCGGCGCGGTGTCGCCCAGGGCGCCGGTCAGCAGGTTGACGACGCCTCCCGGCACGTCGGAGGTGGCCAGGACCTCAGAGAGGGTGATGGCCGGCAGCGGCCGGTCGGTCGAGGTCGTCACGACGCAGGTGTTGCCGGTGACAATGACCGGAGCCACCACGCTGACCAGGCCGAGCAGCGAGGACTGCTGCGGCGCGACGACGGCGACGACACCGGTCGGCTCGGGCAGGGAGAAGTTGAAGTACGGCGCCGCGACGGGGTTGGTGCCGCCGACGACCTGGGCGATCTTGTCGGCCCAACCGGCGTACCAGACCAGCCGGTCGACGGCGGCGTCGACGGCCGCACCGGCCTGCCGCTTGGTGACGCCCTCAGAGCGCTGGACCTCCTCGGTGAGCTGGGCGCGGCGACCCTCGAGCACCTCGGCGATCCGATAGACGACCTGGCCGCGGTTGTACGCCGTACGGCCGGACCATCCGGGGAACGCCTTGCGGGCCGCGAGGACGGCGTCTCGCGCGTCCTTCCTCGACGCGTAGGAGGCGTTGGCCAGGAACCTTCCCTTGGCGTCCTCGACGACGTAGGAGCGGCCCGACTCCGAGCGGGGAAAGCCGCCGCCGATGTAGAGCTTGTAGGTCTTGCGCACCTCGATCCGGGC
>JBPCND010000366.1:0-5797 GCA_051001655.1 Nocardioides sp.
GGCGAGGACCTCGTCGGCCTGTTCCTCGGCCAGTCGAAGCATCTCGCTGGCGCGGCCACCGAGGCCGGCGTACGTCGGGTTCTCACGCTCGTGCATCTGTGACTCGAGCGCGGCGAGGTTCTTCTCCCGTGCGGCGAGCTTGCTGCGTGCGTCGTCGAGGCTCGCGGCCAGGCCGGCCTTCTCGCCGGCGAGGGTGTGCATCTGCCTGTCGACGGCAGCGGTGTCGTAGCCACCTCGGCGGACCACCGGGAAGCCGGGACCGGCAGGCGGGACGACCGGGCGCGTGGCGGGGGTCGCCGGCGCGGACGTGGGTGGTCGGCTCGGAGCCGCCTGGCTCGCGGTGGACGAGGTCGGCTGGGACTGGCCCGGGGTGGACGAAGGGGCGGGCGGCGCCTTCACGGCGGGGAACACCTGGGTCGGGTCGTCAGCGCTGCTGCCGTTCTCGGCGTCGTCGTCGAAGATGGACAGTCCGGGTCGGTCACTCATCGCTGGGTTCTCTCCATTCGTCGTCTCACTTCGAGACTAAGTGTCTCGGACCGACAATGCCATCCGGGGGCGCCACCCCGGAGGCACAGGAGCTCAGATGCCGCGAAAGCGGTTGATCTTGACGAGGTGAGCGGCCCGCATCTCCTCGTCACGGACTCCCAGGCCCTCGTCCGGGGCGAGGCAGAGCACGCCGACCCTGCCCTGGTGGAGGTTGTGGTGCACGTCGAGGGCCGCCTGCCCGACCTGCTCGAGCGGGTAGGTACTCGACAGGGTCGGGTGGATCATCGCCTTGGCGATCAGCCGGTTGGCCTCCCACGACTCGCGGTAGTTGGCGAAGTGCGAGCCGATGATGCGCTTGAGGCTCATCCAGAGGTAGCGGTTGTCGTACTGGTGCATGAAGCCGCTGGTGGAGGCGCACGTGACGATGGTGCCACCCTTGCGAGCTGCGAACACCGAGGCGCCGAACGTCTCGCGGCCCGGGTGCTCGAAGACGATGTCGACGTCCTCGCCACCGGTGAGCTCCCGGATACGGGCTCCGAACCGGCGCCACTCCCGGGGGTCCTGCGTGTGCTCGTCCTTCCAGAACGTGTAGCCCTCTCCCGTGTCATGGCTGCGGTTGATGACCAGCTCGGCACCCATCCTGCGGCAGATCTCGGCCTTCTCGTCGCTGGAGACCACGCAGACCGGGGTGGCGCCACCGTTGAGGGCATACTGCGTGGCGAAGCCACCGAGACCGCCGCTGGCGCCCCAGACGAGCACGTTGTCGCCCTGCTTCATCCCGGCCCCGTTGCGCGAGACCAGCTGCCGATACGCCGTCGAGTTCACCAGGCCGGGACTGGCCGACTCCTCCCAGGTCAGGTGTGCCGGCTTCGGCAGCAGCTGGTTGGACTTGACCAGCGCGATGTGGGCCAGTCCGCCGAAGTTGGTCTCGAACCCCCAGATCCGCTGCTCGGGGTCGAGCATGGTGTCGCCGTGGCCGTCGGGACTCTCGAGCTCGACCGAGAGGCAGTGCGCTACCACCTCGTCGCCCGGCTTCCAGGAGTGCACGCCCGCGCCGGTGTCGAGCACCACGCCGGAGAGGTCGGATCCGACCCCGTGGTAGGGCAGGTCGTGCCGTTTGGAGAGCGGCGACATCTTCCCGTAGCGCTCGAGGAAGCCGAACGTCGCCATCGGCTCGAAGATCGAGGTCCATACCGTGTTGTAGTTTATCGCACTCGCCATCACTGCGACGAAGGCCTCGCCCGGACCGAGCTCGGGGAGAGCGACATCCTCGACGTGCAACGACCGGCGGGGATCCTTGTCCTTGGTCTCCAGACCCGCGAACATCTCGATCTCGTCCTTGTGCACGGTCACCGCGCGGTAGGACTCCGGCAGGGCAAGGCCCGCGAAGTCCTCGGCGGAGGTGTCCCCGGCGAGGATGGCATCGAGGATCTGCTTCATGAGGACTCCTGGGCGGTGTGGTCGGCGTGAGCCGATGCTACTGATCGGGTCGCCCCGGCTCAGGTCGATGTGGCCGACGCCCCGGCCGGCTGCACGAGCTCGATGAGCACGCCACCGGTGTCCTTCGGGTGCACGAAGTTGATCCGGCTGTCCGCCGTACCCCGTCGGGGTGTGTCGTAGAGAACCCGCAGTCCCCGGCTGCGGAGGACCGCCGAGACATGCTCGACGTCAAGGACCCGGTAGGCGATCTGCTGCAGCCCGGGGCCCGATCGGTCGAGGAACCTGACGATCGGCGAAGACTCAGTCAGCGGCGCGAGCAGCTGGATGCAGGTGGCCGGCTGTTCCCCCACGACACCGACCCCATCGGTCCTCCCGGTGCCCCCGACGCGCAACATCGCCTCGCGAACGCCCTGGTCCTGGTTGGCCTCCTGGTGCGTCACCTCCATGCCGAAAGTGTCGCGATAGAAGGCGATCGCCTCGTCGAGGTCCGCCACGGCGACCCCGATGTGGTCGATGCCCACGAAGAGGTGTCCGGGGAGGGTCGGATCGTTGGTGCTCATGGACACATGGTCGTACGGCGGCCTGCCGACCGCGAGGGACTGTGACCTGTCCGACACGGTAGCGGGACACCCCTCCCCGCCACCCCGGCTCGATGGGTATCGTCGGGGAGGCGAGCCGCACCCGCTCGCGGGTCGCTCGTGGCGATCGTAGCCACTCATCAGCCAGGAGGCGTCATGTCCGGATCCGTCATCGTTGCAGGTGCTCGCACCCCGATCGGACGACTTCTGGGGGGACTGAAGGACCAGAGCGCGGCCGATCTCGGCGGGGTGGCCATCAAGGCGGCCCTGGACAAGGCCGGGGTCACCGGCGAGCGGGTGGAGTACGTCATCATGGGCCAGGTCATCCAGGCCGGCACCGGTCAGATCACCGCCCGTCAGGCAGCGGCCAAGGGCGGCGTCCCGATGAACGTCCCGTCGATCACGATCAACAAGGTCTGCCTCTCCGGGATCAACGCCATCGCGCTGGCCGACCAGCTGATCCGCGCCGGGGAGCACGAGATCATCGTGGCCGGCGGCATGGAGTCGATGACGCTCGCGCCTCATCTGTTGCCGAAGTCCCGTTCGGGCTTCAAGTACGGCGAGGTGGCGCTCGTGGACTCGATGGCCTACGACGGCCTGTACGACCAATTCACCGACCAGCCGATGGGCACGTTGACCGAGCAGTGCAACGCCGCCGCGGCCGGTCTGAGCCGGGAGGAGCAGGACGCGTTCTCGGCGCGCTCCCACCAGCGTGCGGCCGAGGCGTGGAAGAACGGGCTCTTCGACGACGAGGTCGTCCCGGTCGAGATCCCGCAGCGCACGGGCGACCTGATGGTCGTCTCCCAGGACGAGGGCATCCGCAGCGACACCACCACCGAGTCCCTCGGACGGCTCCGACCGGCCTTCAGCAAGGACGGCACGATCACTGCCGGCTCCGCGTCGCAGATCTCTGACGGGGCCTGCGCGGTCGTCGTAATGAGCAAGGCCAAGGCCGAGGAGCTCGGCCTCGAGTGGCTGGCCGAGATCGGCGCCTCCGGCCAGGTCGCCGGTCCGGACTCGACGTTGCAGACCCAGCCCGCGAACGCGATCAGGAAGGCCGTCGAGAAGGAGGGCATCTCGGTGTCCGACCTCGACCTGGTGGAGATCAACGAGGCCTTCGCCGCGGTCGGCATCGTGTCCGCTCGTGAGCTGGGACTCGACGAGGACAAGGTCAACGTCAACGGCGGCGCCATCGCGCTGGGACACCCGGTTGGGATGTCCGGCGCCCGGATCGCCCTGCACCTCGCTCTCGAGCTGAAGCGCCGTGGCGGCGGTGTCGGTGCGGCTGCGCTCTGCGGTGGCGGCGGCCAGGGCGATGCCCTGATCCTGCGCGTCCCGGCCTGATTCGAGGGTGGCCTCGACCAGCTGTACCGGCTCGACCGGCTCGACGGGCTCGACCGGCTCGACCGGCTCGGCCGGGGGACGGCGGCGGCCGGTCTCGGTGCCGGACCTCGTCGACCGGGCCCGCGCGGGGGAGGCTCGTGCCGTCGCCCGGCTGATCTCACTGGTCGAGGACGCCTCCCCGCTGCTCCGCGAGGTGATGGCTGGCCTGGCACCGCACACCGGTCACGCCCAGATCGTCGGCATCACCGGCTCGCCCGGGGTCGGCAAGTCCACGTCGACCAATGCCCTGGTCACGGCGCTTCGGGCGGCGCACAAGCGGGTCGGCATCCTGGCGGTCGACCCCTCCTCTCCGTTCTCCGGCGGGGCGCTCCTCGGCGACCGGGTCCGGATGCAGGACCATGCGCTCGACCAGGACGTTTACATCCGCTCGATGGCCTCCCGCGGCCACCTCGGCGGGCTGTCCTGGTCGACGCCCCAGGCTCTCCGGGTGCTCGACGCGGCCGGCTGTGACGTGGTGATCATCGAGACGGTGGGCGTCGGCCAGAGCGAGGTCGAGATCGCCGGACTGGCGGACACCACGCTGGTGCTCCTTGCGCCGGGCATGGGTGACGGCATCCAGGCGGCGAAGGCCGGCATCCTCGAGATCGGTGACGTGTACGTCGTCAACAAGGCCGACCGGGACGGTGCCACCCAGGTCCGTCGCGACCTGCGCAACATGCTGGCGCTCGCCGAGCGGGGCGAGGACTCCTGGCGCCCGCCGATCATCACGACCGTCGCCCAGACCGGCCAGGGAGTCGGGGAGGTGGTCGAAAAGATCGATGAGCACCGCGCCTGGTTGGAGTCCTCCGGGGAGCTGACCCGCCGACGGGTGCGTCGGGCGCGCGACGAGATCGAGGCCATCGCGGTCACCGCCCTGCGCGAGCGGTGGGGCGACGTACACGCGCGGATCGAGCTCGACCAGCTCGCCGAGGGTGTCGCCGCGGGAGAGTCCGACCCCTACACGGCGGCAGACGTGTTGCTGGAGTCCTACACCGACCAGCAGGTGACCTCAGCGCGGACGTCCGCCTCAGGCGGCGTGGATGAGCTCGGCGAAGGCTCGTTCGAGGGGTGACTCGGTCGGCTCCGGTGGTGTGCTTGGCAGTTCGGCGGGTGGGTGTTTGCCGAGGAAGTGGGTGCCGGCGTGGTCCACGCGGCACCAGTAGCCGTGCGGGGTCCGCCAGTAGTGGACTCCCGGTCTGGGTTGTCGATGCACCCAGCCGGGGCCGTGGGTCTTGACCCGGTGGTGGTAGCGCAGCAGCCGGCCGAGGTTGCCGACCCGGGTCTGTCCGGGTGGTCGGTCCCGGTCCGCGGACACGTAGGGGGACGGTGTGGTCGACGTCGGCGCGCCGCGACAGGCTCTGGGGGTGTGAGGGATCCCCGACCACCGGCGTCCCGGACCCACCGAAACGACGGAACACCTCGGCGCCCGGTAACACCCACGCCGACAACCCGGCCACCACCACGTCGGGATCATCCGGTGCACCATGCAGATCCGCCCACGCCGCCACCAGCACCAGCTGCTCCGCCTCAGCGGACAAGATCGCGGCACGGTTCGCCACCAAGGCATCAGCACACGCCTGCCCCGAACCCACATCCCACCCGGCCTCGTCCATGACCACAAACCTAAGCGAGAGCACCGACAGTTCCGTCTCCGCCGACTCGACAGACTTCGTGTCTGCCTAGCGTCAGTCTTCGCCCACCTCAGCGCTTCTTGGTGGGAGGAATGACTTCGGGGTGATTCTTCGCGTCGGCCTTGGCGTGCTTGTCGGCGCGTTTCTCCTTTAGCGACTTGCCGGCCTTCTTGGACAGGTTCTGGCGGGGTGACTTGTCGGCCATGTAGGACTCCTCAGCGGAGCCGCAGATGGCTCCATGCGGCCACGGTACGCCCTGGTCGGAGTGATCGTCAGGCG
>JBPCND010000367.1:0-2761 GCA_051001655.1 Nocardioides sp.
AGCACATGGAGCGCGATGCCAAGTGACTGAGGCCCCGGCAGGCCCGTCCCCAAACCACGGGCCTGCTCGATCCACTTCCAGGCGCCTTCCCGGTCGGCCAGCTGGAACGCGGCACGACCGGCAGCTATGGCGGCACGTCGGCGCAGGTCGACAGGGCCGGCCGGCTCTGCGAGCCGCTGCCACAGCTCGTAGGCGATCCCGGCCTCTCCCATGTCAGTGGCCAGATCCGCCATCGCGCTCAGTAGCCCGGTCTCCGGATGGGGGACCGTCGACGTGACGGCGCGCACCACCTCGAGAGTGCCGTCCACGCCGAGCAGACCTCGCTGGGGCGAAGTGACGATGCGCAGGGCCAGTTCCTGGATCGGCAGCCGAGCGGCGCGTCGATGTCCCAATGCGGCGAGGAGTACCGCCGGTTCGGCGGAGCGTTCCAGGAAATCCGCCACCCAACGGTGCAGGCTCCGTTCACGCGCATCGTCGAGGTGAGCGACGACGGTCTCGCGGATCAGGTCGTGGGCGACGATGACGCGTCCGCCGTGCTCGAGTGTCAGCCCGTCGGAACGGAGGCTGGACAGCGAGCGTTGCACGTCGGCGGGAGTACGGCCGGCCATGTCGGCCAGCTCCACCACCCGGACCGGTGCGCCCGCCACAGCGACGAGCTCCAGCATCTCGAGCGACTCGGCGGAGCAGGCGGACAATCGGGTCCCTATGACGTGCTCGATCGCTGCTCCACCGCCGTTCGCCATCAGCGTCATCCAGAAAGGCGACCCCCCACATGCAAGCCACATCTCGTCGGCCCGGCGCGGAGCCAGCCCGGGATCGACCTGCTGCATCAGCAGCAACGCATCCTCGCGGGCCAGTCCGGTGAGTGTGATGCGGGTGACCGGCAGATCGGTGAACGACGACCCCAAGCGACTGAGCGGAAGTGAGTCTTGCAACCGGGTCGCTGAGACCAGGCAGAGCGCAGTCCCTTCCTCATGGGCCGACCGAACGAGGAAGTGCACGAGGGCGAGCGTGGTGGCATCCAGCCACTGCTCGTCGTCGACGAGGAGGACAACAGGACCGAGCTCCCCGATCACGCGGTGCACGATCTCGAACAGCTGGGTGGTGCCGATGCCGACAGGCGTGCGAAGCATGTCCGACAGGACAGGCTCGTGACGGGCGAGGTCGGCCAGCAACCGGGTCGCGGCCAGCAGAGGGGCGGTCTTCTCGGCTTGGAAGCCGCGGAGGCGGAAGACGCGGCTTTCCTGCTTCACGGCCATCGCCTCCGCCTCGACGAGCAGACGGGTCTTGCCGCTTCCGGGCTCGCCCATGAGGAGGACCACACGGGTCCCGGTGGTGGTCAGGGCCTGGGTGAGAGTGCTGAGCTCCTCGTCGCGCCCCACCGTTCGTGGCACACCCACATCGTAGGGCCGCAGACCGTCGAGCACATCGCGATCGGGGAAGCCGGCCGGTTCAACCGGCTGTGCCCGAGACAGCCTTCGACATGACGACGGCTGCCCGGTCGGTCTGCTCCCCGCTGACGTCGAGGTGCGTGACCAGCCGGACCGTCCGCGGACCGAGCGCCGAGACGAGCACCCCGTCCGCGCGCGCTGCCTCCACCACGGCACCGGCGTCGGGTACGTCGACCACAACGATGTTCGTGTCCACGCTCGACGGATCCGTTCCGCACGCCTCGGCGAGGAGCCGGGCGTGTGCGTGGTCCTCGGCCAACCGCTCGAGATGATGCTGCAACGCGTAGAGGCCGGCAGCCGCGAGCAGGCCGACCTGGCGCATCCCCCCGCCGAGCCGCTTGCGCCAGACCCGGGCCTCGGCAACCATCTCGCCCGAGCCGAGCACCAGCGAGCCCACCTGCGCACCGAGACCTTTGCTCAGGCAGACCGACAGCACCCCGCTGCGCCGGCCGTAGTCGGCCAAGGACACGCCGGAGGCCACGTGTGCGTTCCAGATCCGGGCACCGTCAATGTGCAGACCGATGTTGTGCTCGTCGACCAGCTCGCGGACCGCGTCGATGTCCGCGAGCGACAGCACGGTGCCACCGCCGAAGTTGTGGGTGTTCTCGATCGAGATCGCCTTCGTGGCGACGAAGAACGGCGACACGTCGGGGCCGAACATCTCTCGGATCGCCGGCACGTCGATGCCGCCGCGGTCGCCCGTCCAGGTGCGCATCGTCACGCCGAAGAACGCCCCGTGTGCCCCGAGCTCGGCACGGGCGATGTGGGCCGAGGACTCGCAGAGCACCTCCTGCCCCGGGGCCACCAGCGACCGCACTGCGAGCAGGTTCGCCATCGTGCCTGTCGGCGTGAACAGTGCGGCCTCCTTGCCGAACAGCCCGGCGACCGTCTCCTCGAGCTCGGACACGGTCGGGTCCTCGCCGTAGACGTCGTCCCCGACGTCGACGCGAGCCATCGCGACTCGCATCGCCTGGGTCGGCTGGGTGACGGTGTCGCTGCGCAGGTCGATCATGCGTCGGGGACGTTGGTCGGTGTCGCGTCGCTGAGCATCTCCGCCACCAGGAAGGACAGCTCGAGCGACTGCACCCGGTTGAGCCGCGGGTCGCAGACGGACTCGTAGCGGTTGCCGAGGTCGCCCTCGAGCAGCGCCTCTCCCCCACCGACGCACTCGGTGACGTCGTCCCCGGTGAGCTCGACGTGGATGCCGCCCGGCCAGGTGCCGAGGGACCGGTGCACGTCGAAGAAGCCCTGGACCTCGGCGATCACGTCGTCGAAACGCCTGGTCTTGTAGCCCGAGGAGGCCTCGAACG
>JBPCND010000368.1:0-5472 GCA_051001655.1 Nocardioides sp.
GTGGTCAGCTGGTCACGCAGTGCCACCTTCCTCATGGCGATGACGCTACCGGCTAGATTCGGCCGCATGAGCGACGAGGGACTCGAACGGGCCCGGGACAAGATGGCCGGTGCAGACGTCGACCCGGTGGCGATCGAGGTGTTCGCGCACTACTACCGGCTCCTGGAAAGCGGTGAGACCGGGATGGTCCCCGAGTCGACGATCGAGCCGCTCGACATGGCCGCGCTCGTCGACGCCGTGGTCTCGCCGGAGGCGGCGCGGGCCGCGATCAGCACGACGGCGGTGGTGAAGCTCAACGGTGGCCTCGGCACGTCCATGGGTCTGGACCGGGCCAAGTCGATGCTCGAGGTCCGCGACGGGCTGAGCTTCCTTGACGTCATCGTGCGGCAGGTGCTCGCCCTGCGCAGGGAGCACAAAGCCCCGCTGCCGTTGATCTTCATGAACAGCTTCCGCACGAACCCCGACACTCTGGAGGCACTGGGCCGTTACGAGGACCTCGCCGTGGACGGACTGCCGTTGGGCTTCCTGCAGAACAAGGAGCCGAAGCTCCGCGTCGACGACCTGACCCCGGTCGAGTGGCCGGCCGACCGCTCGCTCGAGTGGTGCCCTCCGGGCCACGGTGACCTCTACACCGCGCTCACGGGCACCGGTCTGCTGGACCGGCTCATCGAGGCCGGCTACACCCGGCTGTTCGTGTCCAACTCCGACAACCTCGGGGCCGTCCCGGACCCCCGCGTGGCCGGCTGGTTCGCCGGGTCGGGGGCGCCGTTCGCGATCGAGGCGGTACGCCGCACGCCGTCGGACCGCAAGGGTGGCCACTTCGCGATCCGGAAGGCCGACGGCCGGATCGTGCTGCGGGAGACCGCCCAGACGCTCGAGGAGGACAAGGAGGCGCTGGCGGACCTGACCCGGCATCGGTTCGCCTCCACCAACAACCTGTGGTTCGACCTCGCCGCGATGAAGGCCGAACTGGACCGACGCGACGGGATCCTGGGGCTCGCGATGATCAAAAACACCAAGACCGTCGATCCCGGTGACGCGGGCAGCCCCGAGGTGGTCCAGCTCGAGACGGCCATGGGTGCGGCGATCGAGGTGTTCGACGGTGCCACCACGATCGAGGTCGGCCGCGACAGGTTCGTCCCGGTCAAGACGACCAACGACCTGCTGGTGCTCCGGTCGGACGGCTATCGGCTCACCGACGGATGCGAGCTCGAGCTCGTCTCCGACGGCATCCCGTTCGTCGACCTCGACCCCGCGTACTACAAGCTCGTCGGCGACTTCGACGAGCGGTTCCCCGAGGGAGTCCCCTCGCTGCGGTCTGCGAAGCGGCTAAGGGTCAGGGGCGACTGGCGCTTCGGACCCGGGGTGACGGTCGTGGGTGAGGTGGACCTGGACGCCGCGGATCCGGCTTCCGCGGACGGGGCCGGGAGGTCCGCGGGGGTCGTCGAGGCGGGAAGCATCCTTGGTTGAGCGTTAGGGTTCCGGACATGGTCTCCTCCCAGATGCCGGTGGACCGGATGAGCTCGGTCGACGAGCATGTCGAGCGGATCCTCGGTGCGATCGCCCCGCTGTCGGCGTACGACCAGCCGCTCCTCGAAGCACTCGGGCTTCCGGTCTGCGAGGACATCTCGGCGCCGATGGACCTGCCGTCCTTCGACAACTCCGCGATGGACGGGTACGCGGTCTACTTCGACGACGTGGTGTCGGCGTCGCACGACCATCCGGTGCACCTGCCGGTGGTCGGGGAGATGGCCGCCGGGCAGTCCCGGATGTCCGCCCTGTCGCCCGGCACGAGCGTGCGGATCATGACCGGAGCGCCCATCCCGCAGGGCGCCGACGCGGTCGTCCCCGTCGAGTGGACCGACGCCGGTGTCGCCCACGTGCGAATCGTCCAGGCACCGACGCGCGGCCAGCACGTGCGTCACCGCGGCGAGGACGTCCGCACCGGCGACGTGCTCCTCGAGGACGGCACGGTCCTGGGTCCGCGCCAGCTCGGCCTGATGGCCTCGGTGGGCCGCGCCCAGGTCAGCTCCCGCCCCCGACCGCGGGTGGTGGTCATGTCGACCGGCTCCGAGCTGCGGGAGCCGGGGACCGGTCTGGGCCACGACTCCATCTATGACGCGAACTCCTACATGCTCGCCGCCGCGGCACGGTCGGCCGGCGCGATCGCCTACCGGGTCGGGATCGTCTCCGACGACCCACAGGACTTCTCGGATGCGTTGAGCGACCAGCTCGTGCGTGCGGACCTGGTGGTGACGAGCGGCGGCGTGAGCAAGGGCGACTACGACGTGGTCAAGGAGGTCCTCTCCGAGCTGGGCACGGTCTCCTTCGGCGAGGTGGCCATGCAGCCCGGGAAGCCGCAGGGCTTCGGCTTCGTCGGGGAGGACTCGACGCCGATCGTCACGCTGCCGGGCAACCCGGTGTCGTCGTACGTCTCCTTCGAGGTCTTCGTGGTGCCCGCGATCCGGCGGATGATGGGTCGGTTGCCCTATCGCCGGCCCCACGTCAGGGCGCTGGTAGGCAAGGGGTTCTCGTCGGCCGCCGGTCGCAGTCAGTACGTCCGGGCGCGGTTCGAGATCGACGCCAAGGGCGCGCACGTCAGCCCGGTCGGTGGTCACGGGTCGCACCTGATGGGTGACCTGTCCGATGCCAACGCGCTGATCGTCGTGCCGGAGGACGTCACCTCGGTGGCGGCCGGCGAGCAGGTCCAGGTCCTCGTGCTCGACCGGGACTTCTGATGACCGAACGGCCGCACCTGACCCACGTCGACGAGTCCGGCGCCGCCCGCATGGTCGACGTGTCGGCCAAGACCGTCACCGCGCGCGAGGCGGTGGCCACCGGCCGGGTCCTGGTCTCCGCTGAGGTGGTCGGCCTGCTCCGAGGTGAGGGAGTGCCGAAGGGTGACGCCCTCGGCGTGGCCCGGGTGGCCGGGATCATGGCGGCCAAGCGCACACCGGACCTGGTGCCGCTGTGCCACCCGCTGGCGATCAGCGGAGTGACCGTTGACCTCGAGGTGGCGGACGACGCGGTGCTGGTTGCCGCGACCGTACGCACGGCCGACCGCACGGGTGTCGAGATGGAGGCGTTGACCGCGGTGTCCGTCGCCGCCCTCACGGTGGTCGACATGGTGAAGGCGGTCGACAAGGGCGCGGTCATCACCGACATCAGGATCGAGTCCAAGTCCGGCGGCAAGAGCGGCGACTGGACCCGGTCAGATCGGGGTGAGGAGTGAGGGCCACGGTCATCGCCGCGTCCAACCGGGCTGCAGCCGGTGTCTATGAGGACACCACGGGGCCGGTGATCGTCGCTGCCCTCGAGGAGATCGGCTTCGAGGTGACCGGTCCCGTCGTCGTCGCGGACGGTGAGCCGGTGGGCGAGGCGATCCGTGCGGCGGTCCAGGCTGGGGCGCAAGCGGTGCTGACCACCGGCGGCACCGGTCTGACCCCGACCGACCTCACCCCTGAGGTGACCCGACCGTTGCTGGACCGGGAGGTCCCCGGCATCGCCGAGGCGATCAGGGCGTACGGCGTCGCGCAGGGCGTCGCGACAGCCGCCTTGTCGCGGGGGGTCGCCGGAGTCAGCGGGCAGTCGCTCGTGGTCAACCTGCCCGGGTCGAGCGGTGGCGTGAAGGACGGGTTGGCCGTCGTCGTACCCTTGCTCCGCCATGCGGCCGAGCAGATCCTGGGGAGCGACCACTGACCGGCTCCTGGCGCGTCGAGCTGCGCGCCGGCCGCGTCGGCCTGCGGCCGTTGTCGGCGCGGGACTCACGCGCGTGGAGCGAGATCCGCCGACGCAACGTCGCGTGGCTGGCCCCGTGGGAGGCGACCGTGCCGCAGGGAGACCGGAGCGCCCCACAGGACTTCAAGGCGCTGGTCCGGGAGCTGCACAAGCAGGCCCGGGACGGGCGTACGCTGCCGTTCGCGGTGACCGCGGACGGCGAGCTCGCCGGTCAGCTCACGGTCACCAACATCACCGGTGGTTCGGCGCGGTGGGGGCAGCTCGGCTATTGGGTCGACCAGCGCCATGCGGGCCGCGGGGTGATCCCGACGGCCGTGGCGCTCACGGTCGACCACTGCCTCTTCGAGATGGACCTGCACCGGATCGAGGTGGCGATCCGTCCGGAGAACACCGCCAGTCTCAGGGTGGTGCAGAAGCTCGGCTTCACCGAGATCGGCTTCGCTCCGCGATACCTGCACATCGGCGGAGCCTGGCGTGACCACAGGCTCTTTGCGATCACGGTTGAGGAATGCGCCGGAGGGCTGCTGAGACGGTTGCACCAGGATCAGCCGGAATGATCACACCAGTCACAGGAGTTGTCTTGCGACACACCGCCGTGCCTGCCGGGCGTGGCGGCGTCCCGCTTCTATCGTCTACTCCCGTGGACCTGTCCGGAATCATCTTCGTCGTGCTGGCCGTGGCCTGGGCCGTCTACCTGATCCCCAAGGTGCTCAAGCACCACGACGAGGTCGCGCGGACCCGGTCGATCGACCGGTTCTCGACCGCCATGCGGGTGCTGGCACGGCGCGAGCCGGTGAACCGGCGCGACAGCCGACTCGTCATCAGTCCGGCCCGCTCCGTCGACAATCCCCGCGTGCTGACCCCGACCGCCGCGGCGACCCGCTCCGTCCCCGTGGCAGCAGCCGTCCGGGGGACATCCCGCCCGGCAGCCCGGGCCGCTGCCCGAGCAGCGGCCCGTCGACGTCGCCGGATCCTGTCGTTCCTGCTCCTGAGCACGCTCGTCGTTGTCGGCCTGGCTGCCTTCGCGGTCCTCCCCTGGTGGTCAGTCTCGATCCCGGGCGGTGTCATCGTGCTGTTCCTGCTGCTGTGCAGCACGCAGGTACGCCGGTCCCGACTCGCCACCTGGGACGCCGACCTTGAGGCCATCAGCCTGCTCGCGGCCGACCAGGACGTGCGGGTCCTCGAACCCGCCGACACGGCCAGGGGTGAGCGCAGTGCAACTCGGGTCGAGGCGCCGTACGGGATGCCTTCCACAACCGCCGCGACCGTGCGCAACGCTCAGGGTTTCGAGGAGCTCGATCCCGACGAGGACACTATGAGTCTTCCGGTGCAGGTGCTCGACGCCGTGGCTGTCCCGACGGTCGACGGTGGGACGTTGTGGGATCCGCTTCCGGTCACGCTGCCGACCTATGTCACCAAGGCCAGGGCAAAACGCACCGTACGGACAATCGACCTCGGCGAGCCGGGCACCTGGACGTCGGGACGCACCGCAGAGGACGCCCGACTCGCTGCCGCCGCTGGACAGGCGGCCACGGAGCCGTCTGATCCGGCGGCCTCCGAGCCCGAGACCGAGGGACAACGGGCGGTCGGCTCCTGATTCAAGGAGCAAGCGATACAGGTGATATCTTTTCTCGTCGCGCCGGTACGCCGGTCGCTCCGGGGCTGTGGCGCAGTTGGTAGCGCGTCTCGTTCGCAATGAGAAGGTCAGGGGTTCGAATCCCCTCAGCTCCACCA